>NZ_JACIYL010000548.1 GCF_014359955.1 Thermogutta sp.
CCCGACTCACGTTAAAGAACTTTGTGGCAGATTTCATTTCCAGTTCGGCCCCCTTTTTGAAATCCTCTTTTGCTTCATCCTCTCGACCCAACTGGAGATAGGTGAGGCCGCGAAAATAATAACAGCGGGGGTCGTCACTCCCATTCTCGATGGCGGCGTTGAAATCTTCAAAGGCCCCGGAATAATCCCGGGCAAAATACTTGTGCACGCCTTGACCATAGAGCTGACTGAGAATACTGTCCTGTGCCATCAACGAGGCAGCACCGACAGCAAACCCTGCCGCGAGGACGCAAAGGATTGTCCGCAACATTGAGCTCACTCCCGAGGCAGAATGATTCCCACAATTGACCGGTGCTAAAAGCCGACGTCCTGTGCCAACAACACTCCCCTCGCTTTCTTCCCGTCACAGCCTACTGCGCCGGCTCGGGTGATGTCGAAGCATTCCATTCACCCGTTGCCATCGGGGAAAAGGCCCGACCTGCACCGCCAGTCTAATGGCCATCGTAATTAGGAAAATAGGGCCTTTCAAGTCTCTCCCGATGTCTGCACAGTCTTGGAAGAAAGGACAACGCGGATAGGATAATCCTATCGAAGCAAGATTGCAAGCACCGGACCAGCCTGCGATCTTGGTTCTGTGTGAAAATGGATTCAAGCAACCCGGATCGGGCAACGTCTGCGTGCCGAGGGAGATTCTGTTACCATAAGACAAAACGGAGGACCGATGCGGCCTCAATCTGTCATGTCGAAGAACATCGAGGAAGAATATATTTTTGATTGCGCGATATTTGGTAATCCTTGAAACGTTGTCCCGGCGAGAACTGCGGATCGAAACGGAGGCGTTCAAGATATTATGACCCCACCAACAGGCGTTTTGGGCACAGGAAACGCGCATAAGGTCAGAGAGCTTCAGGACCTTCTTGCCGACACTCCCGTGGTGTGGCGCTCTCTGGCTGAGTTTTCTGGAATTCCAGAAGTGGAAGAGACCGGAAACACCTTCGCCGAAAACGCCCGGCTTAAAGCTGTGGGATATGCTCGGGCAATCGGGCAGTGGGTGCTGGCGGAAGATGCCGGCCTGATGGTGGACGCCCTTGGGGGAGAACCGGGAGTCCTGTCCGCACGCTATGCCGGTGAACCGCGGGACGATCGCAGAAATATTGAGCTTTTACTCCAGCGACTCAAAGATGTTCCTCCGGAACGCCGGACCGCCCAGTTCGTCTGCCATATGGTGCTGGCCGACCCTGCCGGTGAGATTGTGGCCGAAACGACGGGGGTATGCCGGGGACGGATCACCGACGCCCCCCGTGGTGTTCATGGATTCGGTTACGATCCGGTCTTCGAAATTCCCGAGTATCACCGGACATTTGCGGAGCTTGGGCTTGCGGTGAAGGGGTGTCTCAGCCATCGCGCGCGTGCTGCGCAGGCGATGGTGAACCACATCAAACGCCTGGTAATGTCCGGTCGCTGGCGCGGCGAATAGAAAACGGAAGGAAATCGTTCGGGGCGATGATTCCGTATCGCCGACGAGCTGAGCTGTAGTCGGACGTAGGCTTGACGGACGGAACAGTAACCATTTGGAAATGGGCCTTGAGGAAGCTTGGTGAACCCGTAAATCCCGCGGCAAGGCATGACAGGTCGGTTTATCGTCGCTTATGGTGTGATTGCCCTGGGGGTGATCGGTTTGGTTTGGGCCTTTTGGAGGCCCGGAGAACCGCCCGCAGATTTCTCCTTCTGTAACGGAACGGAAATCAAAACCGTTGACCCAGCGCTTGTGACCGGGCAGCCGGAGGGCAGGGTGGTTTGGGCGATTTTTGAAGGGCTGACCACCTACGACCCAAAAACGCTCGCGCCGCGTCCCGGGGTGGCCGAAAGCTGGGAGATTTCCGACGACAAGAAAGTTTACACCTTTCACCTTCGCAAAAACGCTTACTGGTCGGATGGCACGCCTTTGACGGCCGAGGATTTTCGCTGGTCTTTCCGCCGCCTCCTCCATCCGGAAACGGCGTCCGAATACGCCTATGAGCTCTGGTACGTGGTGAACGCGGAAAAATACACTTCCGGACGGGTCGAGGTGGGGGATCCCGTCGAGATCGAATTGGAAGAAAAGCCGCCGGGAGCTCCTCCTTATGCATCCGGTGTGATTCTTCGCGGCAGGCTCGTCGCCATTGAAGCTGGTCCGACCGGAACGGACGAGAATCAAACCGAGGCTTCGCCGATTTACGTAGTGGAGATCGACGGCCGCAGGGAATATTTTCAGAAACCCGAGCGAGAAGGCCAGCGGCCGCGTGATCCGCGGGCCCGCTCTTATCGGTGGTTGCTTTTCGACTTTGAGCATGTGGGCATCAAGGTGCTCGATCGGTTCACCCTGCAGATGACGCTCAACCATCCGGTGCCGTACTTTCTTCAGATCATCGGATTTTTCCCAATGATGCCGGTGCCACGGCACTGTATTGAGAAATACGGTTATCCCGCCTGGACCAAGCCCGAGAACATCGTGTCGAACGGGCCGTTCGTGCTCCAGTACCGCCGGATTCGCGATCGGATTCGCCTGGCGAAAAATCCCTGGTATTGGGATCGCGAGAATGTTCGGCTAAATACGGTGGATGTCTTGGCGGCGGAATCGGCCATTACGGGACTCAATCTGTACATGACCGGTGCGGCGGACTGGATTCCTGTGGTTCCCAACGAAGTTGTAGGAGAGCTTCTGCGGCAGAAGCGAAAGGACTTTCAGCCGTCCCCCTATCTGGCGGTGGAGTATTACATCGTCAATACACGTCGGCCGCCACTGGATGATCCCCGGGTACGTCGGGCTCTCGGCCTGGCTATCGACAAACGTGAGATCATCAGCCGAATTCTTCAAACGGGCCAGGAACCAGCGATGAGCTTTGTTCCTCCAGCCATTGCGAATTACATTCCCTATCAGCCGCCACAAATGCCGGACTACGATCCCGCAACCGCCCGCCGGCTCCTTGCCGAGGCTGGATATCCTGGCGGAAAGGGATTCCCCATAATCGAAATCCTTTACAATACGCACGTATCACATCAGGCC
>NZ_JACIYL010000549.1 GCF_014359955.1 Thermogutta sp.
CAGATGGTCCAAAAGGCTCGTGTCACGTTCACAAACTGTGTGGTGACACTTGTGGTGGATGAAAACCGATCACCGATGCTGGCCCCCTCGGCGGCACCCGTCGTCTTCGAATCATCAGATGATCCGCAGAGCGAGATCCTGGTCAAGGCTCTGGCCTCTGACCTGGACCAGTCGAGTCCTGGTAACGTGATCGAGGTAAAGCAGTCCGTCATCCGGGGCCAGGGTGGTGTGCTGCGCAGCCTGGGCGTTCGAGGAGGAGAATTGCGCATCAGCGAGTCGCTGATCGCTGTTGACGGAAGGTTGTTGGATGTGGCGGGAACAGACCGTACTCCCGAAGCTGGGGCACAGTGGAAAGTTGCGCTGCAACGGGTAACAGCCTTCTGCCGTCAGGGACTCTGTCGCCAGCGGCTCACTGCCTATCAGTGGCATCTGCTTCCCGTCCGAGTGGAAAGCCAGGCAAGCATTTTTATAGCTGCCCGGGATGCGAGTTTCATCGAGCAGGTGGGGATGTCGCTGGAAAAGGCGCTGCGATCGTTTTCGTGGTTCGGGCAGGATAACTTTTACGAAATGTTTACCCGATTCTGGTCCATCACCCCGGGCGAGCCGGGTTCCAACGTCTTCTATGTGTCGTTTGAATCTTGGATGAGCTACTGGCGGTCAGAGCATGAACAGAACCCTGCGTACGGGGCGATTCCATGGCGCAACCCACTCCCGTTGACCAAGCCTGCCTATCTCCATCAGCCATCCGATTATCGTCTCGCGGATCCTGCCGTCGATGATGTGGCGGCCGAGATTGCGGGAAAGGTGGGCTGTCCGGTGGACAACCTGCCCAGTCTTCCGAAGTCTCTTCCTTGATGGTACGCATGCCTCTATGCACGTGGCGTGTTGAATACGGACCCCTGAATACGGGGCGTTGAATACGGACGTGACAAGCACGTCCATTTGGAGTGCGGCGATTCATCGCCGCTTTCCGGTGAAGGCTTTAGCCTTCACCACCTTGCCGTTGGCCCTGATGGCACCGGGCGCTGCAGTCCACCCCATGAACGGGATAAAACTGCGCAAACGCTGTGTCTGGAACTCGAGCCTTCAATGCGTGCAATGGAGGGACCCGCTCGTCGGGTCCGTCGAATTGAAATGGAACATCCAGGGTTGACAAGCGGACCTGACAAGCAGGTCCCTCCGAAAATCGGAGGGGCACGCTTGTCGTGCCCGGCGAAGCGGGATGGATCATCAATCGGTGTTTCATCGGCCCTGACAAGCACGTCCCTCCGACTGGTAGGGGCAATTCATGAATTGCCCTCTACCGGAACGCGTGCGACGGCGGTCGGAACTGGTCGATGCGAACCACGCGCTGCTATAATATCCTTAGAAAAGCTGGTGAAAAACTTGAGTTTTATGTCCTATAACAGCCAGACTATCCGTGTGTGCTTGTCCCGACTGAAACTGTGGAAAACCGCATTCGCAAAGTGTCAGGAAAAAGGGGCAGGGACAACGCGACCTGGGGTGGGTCGAACATGAGGAAACAATGCAGTGATGGGCCGTGCGGTTGCTGACGTCCGACCGTTGCCACCGCCTCCTCCGGAAGCGGGTTTGCCGCCTGAGGATGAGGAGGTCCTGATCCTCAGACAGGTGGAAGCGATGCGTCGGAAGATCGCCACAGTCGAGATCGTCTGGCGATCGCTGGCGCTTGTGGCGGGGATGATTGCCTACGGCCTTCTCGCCGCCGTGGTGGATCAGTGGATTTATCCGCACGGAATGCCCACCGCGGTACGATGGCTCTTGTGGATTGTTTTTATCCTGGCGAGTGCTGGTTGGATCGTCCTGTCGCTGGGGCCTTATCTCATTCGCCGAATTCATCCCGTTTTTGCCGCCTACCAGGTCGAACAAGCAGTCCCCACTCTCAAACATTCCCTGATCAGCTTTCTTTTATTGCGTGGACAAAAGGACGCCCTGCGCAGCGATCCACTCAAGCTCAACGTGTTTCGCGGCCTGGAGCGGAACACCGCCCAACAGGTGTCGCAGGTCTCGCCGGAGGTTGTGGTGGATCGATCGGCGATCCTCCGCACAGGATATGTCCTCATCGCATTGATGGCGCTCTTCGCACTGCTTGTGCTCTTATCGCCCAAGAATCCCCTGGTATCGGCTGCCCGGGCCGTGTTCCCCTGGAGCCGCATCGCACCCCCGAGCCGGGTCAAAATTGACGTGGTCCAGCCGGGCACCGCAGAAGTTCTGCAGGGAGACCGCGTTGTCGTGTCGGCTTTGATCCAGGGACTGCGGGAAGGCGAGGAAGCCCGCGTTGTGTATTCCACGGCTGACGGACAGGCGGTCGACCAGGTCATTCCGCTTCAACCGGCTCCGGATAAGCCGGGACGTTATGAGTGCGAATTGTCGCCATCCATTCAGCAGAATACGACCTATCGCTTGATGGCGGGGGATGCCGTCACTCCCGACTACCATCTCACAGTCGTAACCCCCCTTCGCGTTAAAATCCAAAAGCTCGAGTACCGGTTTCCCGCTTACACCAAGCTCGAGCCGCGCGTGGTCGAGAACCTGGGCGACATCCAGGCCATTGAAGGAACGGAAGTGACCATCCACGCAGAGGCTCCAGAACCCCTGCGGAGTGCCGAGATCACCATGGACGGAGATCAGCGGGGGACACTTCGTATGGCTGTGGAAGGGAAGCAGGCCAGGGCGACCTTGCGGTTGAAGCTCAACAAAGCAGGGAGCTCTCTGCGGGAATACTCCGTGTACTCGATCCGGGCGGAAGGTCAGGATGGACGACCGAGTGTGGATCCCGTCAAGTACACGATTGAAGTTATTCCAGACCTGCCTCCTGCCGCCCGATGGGAATCGCCTCGCGAGACCCGGGTGAGCGTGCCGGTCAACGGAAGTCTCCCGCTAAGGATAAAAGCAGAGGATCCCGACTTCGGGCTGCGGCAAATTGTGCTCACCATCGAATCGCTGGGCAAGAAAGTCGCCCAGGATGTTTTGCTGGAGAGACCCAAAGGGGACGCCTACACAGGGGAGTTTACCGCGGAGT
>NZ_JACIYL010000055.1 GCF_014359955.1 Thermogutta sp.
CCCACCACCCTGGCCACCACCAGCGTCCTTGATGGCGAAGGGACGTCGCTCTGCTGCGGTTCTTCCAACGGTTGATGGTCCTCGTGCTGCGGCGAAGTCATATCTCTTCCTCATACTCCAAATACACTACATATGCGATCTATTCCTAATTTTACGCACGAGCGTTTCTCCGCCACGCCGGTGCGCCGCGTCCGAGGTTTCAAACTGTTGCCAGATCGGAACACTCTGGCTCAATGTCGAGCTTGCTGCCAGAACCCGCTCCACTGTTCTGGGATGCGCCATCAAAAAGAGGTCAGATCGGCGACAGGTCTGCCGAAGAGCATTATAATTTTCAAGTGAGCAGGTGTATCGACCCCGGATTCTACGGTGCCGCAGAACGTCCCGTTTGGCACACGGTTGTCGCGGCGGAAAATTAGGCGACCATTATCGGACGCATTTTTGAAGAAATTGGCACTTGGGTGGAGATCACCAATAAGCGGGCGACGCCACACCGCTATGAACGCACCGGTTCAATTGTGAAATGCAAAGAATTGGACTGAAGTTATGACTGTTCCCGGTAGCACAAGCTTCGAGCATTGTGCCCTGGCCAGCGGGCTGGTCACGCGGGAACAGCTTGAAGAGGCCTGGCAGACGCTCCGTGCCAAAGCAGGATTCGCTATCGACGTTCCGTTGGAGGAGCGGCTGGCGCAAACACTTGTCGAACTCGGCTACATCAACGCCTGGCAGGCCAAACAACTTCTCGAAGGCCGCACGAAGTTTACCCTCGGTCCGTACCGAATCATCGATTCCATCGGCCGCGGGGGCATGGGACAGGTTTTCAAAGGGGAACACATGATCCTCGGCCGGATCGTGGCGGTCAAAGTGCTTCCTCGACACAAATCCAATCCCGAGGCCGTGCAGAATTTTTTGCGGGAAATTCGGGCGCAGGCCAAACTGGATCACCCCAATCTTGTGCGTGCGTATGACGCCGGCATGGACGGAAGCGTTGTCTACCTGGTGACCGAGTACGTTCCCGGCGTCGATATGCGGAAGCTCATCCGCCAGCGGGGCCCCATGCGGATGCATGCGGCGGCCTCCATCATCTCTCAAGTGGCCTCAGCCCTCCAGCATGCGCACGAGCAGGGGCTGATTCACCGGGACGTCAAACCGGGCAATATCTTGGTGACCAACGACGGAACTGCCAAATTGCTGGACCTCGGGCTCGCCGGGCCACTTGGCCAGGAGGCGGTCAATGATCCGCGCTACGGACGGATCGTGGGCACCGTGGACTACCTCTCGCCCGACCACATCCGCGAACCGCACAAACCAACACCGGCGTGGGATATTTATTCCCTCGGCTGCACCCTGTATTACGCCGTCACCGGAAAAGTCCCGTTTCCTGGTGGAACCACGGCCGATAAAGTGCGGGCCCACTGCGAATTACGTCCGCTCGATCCCCGCCGCCTGAACCCCGAACTGGATGCGGCTTTTGTCGATGTGATGGCCGAAATGATGGCCAAGGATCCCAAAGAGCGTATTCCCACCGCGGCAGAAGTCGTGCGGCGACTGGCTCCTTGGGTCATCACCCCCTGTCCCATCGACGAGACGTGCTTCGTCCGGTCGAAATCCGGCAGCAAGCGTCGGCTTTATGTGGCCAAGCCGTTGACGCCCCCGCCGGTACCGCTCCCCGATACAAAACCGAGTTTCTCCAACATGCTCCTTCAGGTGGCTGTGGACAACCAGTCCACCGGAGTCAGTCAGACCACAGCTCGCACCGACGACCCTATCAGCATCCCGGCGGAACCCGAAAGGCGATCCACCCTGAGCGGGCGAAGTATCCTGGCCCCACTCGTCTTCTTCCTGCTGATTCCTCTGGGCCTTGTTGCCACCGTGTTTCTCCTGTGGAAGTGGCTCGCCCATTAACGACGACCGGCCTTAATTTCGGCCGGGTGGGGTGAGAGCAACGGCCCTAGCGGTGACAGGGTTCGCTGTTTAACGTTCTCCAGGACTTCTCGACCAACCCTCGAGGGCCGATTGAAGATCGACAAGCTGGCGGACGGCGTTACATAAAACGTCGGCGGCGTAACGAATTTCTTCCTCGGTGTTGAAACGCCCGATTCCCACGCGGATACTCGCCCGAGCCTCGGCTTCACTCAGCCCCAGAGCCAGCAAGACATGGCTGGGTCGGGGATCCGCCGAGCTGCACGCCGATCCCGAGCTCAAAGCCAGCTCCGGAACGTGGAGGAGCAACGTCTCGCCCTCGATTCCGGGGAAGCGGACGTTGAGATTGCCCGGCAGTCGCCAATCCGGTCGGGATAGATCCGGCCCATTCAGTTGCACCCGCTCTTCCAGTTCTTCTTTCAGCAAATGGAACAGCAAATTCCGGAGTTGCTGCAGACGCAGCATTTCATTTTCCAGATCGGCCAGCGCAAGGGCCACAGCATGGGCAAAGCCCACGATCCCGGGGACATTGAGCGTGCCGCTCCGCAGGCCTCGTTCGTGTCCTCCACCGTAGATGAGCGGTTCTATTTTGAACCCGGGCTGGCGCCGCCGGACGACGAGGGCCCCGACGCCTTTGGGACCATAAACTTTATGGGCCGAGAGGCTGATCAGGTCCACGTCGCGAAGTTCCTCGCGGAGGGGCACTTTGCCAAGAGCCTGCACGGCGTCCACATGGAAAATAATCCCCCGCTGTCGGCAAAGAACAGCGATTTCCCGAATCGGCTGGAGCGAGCCTATCTCGTTATTGGCCGCCATCACCGAAACCAGCCGTGTGTTCGGTTTTAAGGCCTGTTCCACGGCCTCGGTGAGAACGCGTCCCGCTTGGGGATCACCCTGTTGGACAGGGGGGACCAGGGTCACAGTATGACCTTCCTCCGCCAGCTTCTGGAGAGGCTCCAGAACAGACGGGTGCTCGATCGCGGAGGCGACCAGGTGAGAGCCAGGCGGGAGACATCGGCCCACCCCTAAAATAGCGAGATTGTTGCTTTCGGTGGCCCCACTTGTGAAAATCACTTCCCGGGGATCGGCGTCCACGGCAGCCGCGATTGTCGCTCTTGCTTTTTCGACTGCGTCTTTCGCCCTTTCCCCAAATTCGTGTGTGATGGAGGCAGCGTTGCCATATTCTTCACAAAAGTAGGGAAGCATCGCCTCCCGCACCCGGGGATCGCAGCGGGTCGTGGCGTGGTTGTCAAGATAAATGGGCGTTTGCACCATCGGCTGGGACTCACGCGTTGTGCTGGTCCACTTGCCCAGGTGGGACCACCCCGAAAACACCCCTCAGAGCGATCTGGGACCAGGTTTCGAACTCTGTCCAATTGTTCGCCAGTTGCTGGGGAGAGGCAAATCCGTGTCCGACCACATCGGCTTCGCGTGGTGTCACGACCGGTTTTTCCAGTGACAATCGATAGACCACGCCGAGATGCACGCGTCCCACGTCGGTCTGGTCATCGTTAATGAGCCCGACGCATTCCAGGGTATAGGCCGAGCCAATGCTCACCTCTTCGCTGATCTCTCTCAACAGGGCCCGCTGAAACGCGTCTTGCCCGTTGTCGGCGTCCTCGCGAGCGACATGGCCCCCAATCCCGATGCTGCGCTTCTGCCGTAAACGGCTTTCGCCCTGGCCGCTTCCCCGGGTGTAGTGAAAAACTTCCCATCCGTCGCCATTCCGCCAGGCAAGAATGGCATACGGGATGATCTGCTTGAACGACGGATCCGGCTCCACCAACCGGCGGGCTCGAAAGGATGTCTTTTCTGGTGAGAAGATCTGGGGCACGTAACGTTCCACCGAACTGGTGAACCCCTGAAAATACCCCAGCTCGTGAAAATAGCTTGCTGGAATGACGAGAACTTCTTCATCCATCGGATCGCGCGCCATAATGGGAAACCTCACCTTATTCGTGATAAAAGTGGTGGGTTGTTATTGAAACCCACCCTGGTTTTTCTTGCTGAACCGCAGTTTTACAGGATCAGCATGGCGTCGCCGTAACTGTAAAACCGGTACTCTTCTCGGATAGCCTCTTCATAGGCACGCTTGATCAGCTCATCTCCTCCGAACGTTCGCACCAGAACCAGGAGCGTCGTTTTCGGCAGATGAAAATTGGTCATCAGGGCGTCCACAATTTTGAACTCATACGGCGGACGGATGTAGAGGTCAGTTCGCCCGGCGAACGGCTTGAGTTCGCCGCTGGCGGCAGCCGTTTCCAGAAGTCGCGTTACCGTCGTGCCCACGGCCACCACCCGTCCCCCTTCTTTGCGGGCAGCGTTGATTTCGTCCACGACCTCCGGGGTAATTTCACCCCATTCCGAATGCATTTTGTGCTCTTCGATTTGGGTGGTTTTGATCGGGACGAACGTACCCAGACCCACGTGAAGAGTCACGAAAAGTATCTTGATGCCCTGTTTGCGGAGGGCGTTCAGAAGTTGCGGGGTGAAATGGAGCCCCGCTGTGGGAGCAGCAACGGCTCCCGGAACCTGGGCGTAGACCGTCTGGTAGCGGGTTCGATCTTCCTCCATCATCTGTCCCCCGCGGATGTAAGGGGGAAGCGGCACCCGACCGACGCGTTCCAGGGTCTGCCAGGTGTCCTCGCTCGTATCGGGACTGACCAGCCAGCCGCCATCTGCAATCTTGCCGATGACAAAAAGCTTGATGTCGTCCCGCCCTTCTCGATTCACGAGGGTGATGGTTTCTCCCGGCCGGAGCTTACCCCGGGTTTTTCCGATCACCTGCCAGACACCGCTGGGATCGGCTTCCACAAAGAGTCCTTCCCAGCGACCACGGGTCTCGGTCCGGTAACCCACCAGCCGCGCAGGAACCACCCGGGTGTTATTCAGAACCAGCACATCCCCCGGTTGCAGGATCTCGGGTAAATCTCGCACGTGGCGGTGCTCGATGCTTTGCGACCGCCGATCCACGACCATAAGCCGAGCGTCGGCCCTGTTCGGCAGGGGCCTTTGGGCAATCAGGTGCTTTGGTAGCTCGTAATCGTATTCACTGATATCAATCATCGCATCCCCACGCCTTGGCGTATTTTGGATAGAGTGGGACACCGGGGGTGCGGCCTGTTCGTCCTCGGATTCTCCATGATTGTAGAGGCTCCCAGACGCCGAGTGTACCGATCTTGCCGGGTATGCTAAACTTGGAATAATCGAGGCATCCGTTTGCTGAAACCGGACGATTCACGAACGCCCGGCCTGCTCGGTCGGAAAGCTGGGGTATCGGGGCGAACCACAAATGCCGGTTCTCGCGGTTCCCCGATGTGCCTAGAATTTCAAAGGATGACATTGGGTTGACGTGGCGGCGCAGCGCCGCGACGGTGACGAAACCAGTACCAAGCCAGCATCTCTAGTGATGTTATTCGAAGGAGGCCTGCGGAGGTCGCCGATGGAACGAGAACTCGTCAATCGTGCTGAGGCCATTCGGGAGCGTTTGCTGCAGCTTCGGGACTCCCTTTGACTACGCTCATCGCAAGGCCAGGGAAACGGAGATCGAACAGGCGATGAGCCAGCCCTCCTTCTGGGGGGATCCCGAAAAATCTCAGGCGCTGGTTTCGGAGCTGAAGGAACTCCGCGCCGTCCTCAAGCCCATGGATCAGGCACTCAAAGAGCTGGAAGACGTTGAGGCCATGATCGAACTGGGCGAAGAATCCCCCGAAATCGCCGCGGAATTGCCCGAGGCCCTCCAGCGACTGGAAAAGCTGGTGGATGAGCTGGAGGTCAAGTCCCTGCTCAATGGGCCCCACGACTCCTGCAACGCCATCGTGAGCATCAATGCCCGCGATGGCGGAACTGATGCTCACGACTGGGCAGAAATGCTCCTGCGGATGTACATCAACTGGGCGGAGGCCAACGGCTACGAAGTGGAATTGCTGGACCGCGTGGATAACGACGTGGCGGGTATCAACAGCGCCACCATTGCCATCCGCGGGCCGATGGCCTACGGATATCTCAAAGGCGAGACGGGTATTCACCGTCTTGTCCGGATCAGCCCCTTCAATGCGGAAGGCAAGCGGCAAACGAGCTTCGCTGCGGTGGACGTCAGCCCGGAAGTGAAAAACGATACGGAGATCGAGATTCGGGAGGAGGATATCGAGGAAGACGTGTTCCGGGCCAGCGGGCCGGGTGGCCAGCACGTCAACAAGACGTCCAGTGCGGTGCGAATCACGCACATTCCCACGGGTATTGTCGTGGCCTGCCAGAGTGAACGGAGTCAGCACCAGAATCGGGCCATGGCGATGAAGATGCTTCGCGCAAAACTGGCGCGCCTGGAAGAAGAAAAGCGTGAAGCCGAGATGGCCGCCAAATACGAGGCGGCTCCCAAAGTGGGGTTCGGTTCGCAAATCCGCAGCTATTTCCAGCATCCGGAACAGCGGATCAAGGATGCCCGCACAGGTTATACCGAAACCAGCTTCCAGGCGGTGATGGATGGTGAAATTCAGGGATTCCTCGACGCCTATCTTCGGTGGAAAGCTGCGGAAGATGCCGCCCGCTTCCGCTCACCGGTGAAATCCAACTAAGATAATCCCACTCAACCCGCAGGAAAACACCATACCATGAGGGTCACCCACCACCTGTGGGCTGACCGGCATCTGCGTGAACGACGAGGTGAACATGGCGGCCGATATGGACTACGACCGCATCGAGAACCTGCGACTGGAATACACGGACCAGTATGTGACCGTGAACAGCCCACGTCCGGAACTTGCCCGGTTTAAAGGAAAGGTTGGCCGGGTGATCACGATCAACTGGAATGGGCGGGCTCTCGTCCAGTTCGATTCTGCCGTCGATCGCGGTTGGTACGATATCGACCTGGATGACCTGCGGGTTGTCGATCCACCGTCTTCCAAAACGGGCCAGGGGGCGTCTTCCTCGGCGTCGGCCCCTAAAGAGGGGGCACAGCATGTGGAGTACAAACCCTCGGCTCTGGAGGTGGCGCGACAGGCCCGGGACAAAACACTTGCCCAACCCTCTGCGCAGGGAGCGTCCCCGAGCGATGCCGCGAATCCTTCGAAAGAAACGGCACAATCGTGACGGGAATGGGGTGAATTCCCTACCCGCCGGAGGTTCCAGACGCCCTGCCGAGTGACAGGAGTACCAAAAAGCCGACACCTCTTGTGCAATGAGCGTGATGAAGCTATGACCGGCCAGCAGGGGGCTTATGTTCAGGTCTTTGTGACGTTTCCCGATCGCGAATCAGCCGCCCGAGTGGCACAGGTCCTCGTGGCGGAGTCGCTGGCAGGCTGCGTCCAGATCGTGGGTCCGATCCAAAGTGTCTATCGATGGGAGGGCAAGATCGAGTCGGCCGAGGAGTGGCTCTGCTTGATAAAGACCCCAACCTCTCGCTACGCCCAACTTGAGCAACGCATCCGCCAAATGCATTCCTATCAGGTGCCGGAAATCATCGCGGTGCCAATTACAGCGGGTAGCTCGGATTACCTGACATGGTTGAGTGCGGCGACCGGGGAGACGAGCCCTGCTTCCTAAACTCCGCATCCTTCCCATCGTGGCGTTGCTGGATCGTCACCGTACGCGGGCAAAGGGGCCCGTCAGGCAACTTGGGTCATTGGCTGTTTAAGGCTTGGCATTACGCGGGTCCTGGGAAATAATGAGGTAGCCCACCGGCCAGCGCGGAGATTTTCATCTGCTGCCAGAATGTTGGAGCTGGTTTGGGCTCGGTTAACACCCAGCATGAAAGGCCGCCCATGAACATTTCGCCTCGTCTGCGTGCACATGTTGTCACCATTTCTCCTCCTTGGGCCAATTCATTAACGGGGAAATCTGGCTTCTTGTGCGATGCCCGTTTATGGATGCGACCATTGTTGCCGGTGGCCATCCTGGCGCTGAGTTTTTGGGGATTTGGCTACGCCACCTTAGCTCGCGCCGAAGGTGCCGCCTCATCGGCCGCCGCCGGGCAGGCGGCACTTTCCTTAGAGGATTGCCAACGAATCCTCGCGGACGGGGACGAAGCGAGCCGGCTGAAAGCGGTGGCAGCACTGGAGTCCATGGGTGAAGAGGCGGTGCCCGTGCTTCTCGCGGCTCTCGATGATTCTCACGATGCAGTGAGAGCGAGGGCCATTGTGGCCGTCGGCAAGCTGGCACCCGCGCGCGCCGACATCGCCGTCCCCAAGCTGCTGGAACTGGCCCAGAAAGATGGGGCACAGGTGGATGAACTGCCTAACTGGATTTTGGCCTTTCAGACAATCGGGAAATTTGGTGCCTCGGCGCTGCCGACTCTTGATGAGCAGTGGGAAAGTGCCTCGCCGGAAAAAAAGGCTGTGCTCTGCGTCGCGTATTCCGAGTTAGGTCCCGCCGCAGCACCGGCGGTCCCAAGACTGGTTGAACTGATCGAAGAAGACAACCTGGTCAATCGGCGGCAGGCCGTGGGGGCTCTCATGGCGATAGGTCCGGCCGCGGCCCCGGCTGTTCCGGTGCTTCGAAAGGCCCTCTATCACGAGGATTTTCACACCCAATATTGGGCGTGTCGCGCGCTGGGGGCCATTGGTGAGCCAGCCCTGCCCGCCGTACCAGACCTCATTGATCGACTCAAAAATGGGGCTGCTTCTGTGAAACGCAACGCGGCGGCTGCACTCGGCAAGATCGGTCCGAAAATTGGCCCTGAGGCGATTCAAGCACTGACCGAAGCGGTGGATGATGTGGTGCAACCTGTCCGCGAACAGGCCGTCCTGGCACTGGGTCGGTTGGGGCCTGAAGCGGCGGGTTCTGCCCGGGAGGCGATCGAAAAGTCTCACGCTCGTCGGCCGATTTATCCGGCCTCGGCTGCCTGTTGGGCGATCTGGCGTCTCGGGGGGCCCTTCGAGCCCCTCAAGAACAGTCTCATTTCTGACATCCGGGGTGGAATTTACCGCGATGAGGCAACGGAGATCCTTCTCACTATGGGCCACGATGCCGAACCTGTGATCCAAGAGCTGGAAGTGCTGGCCCGGTCGCTTGCCGAGAAAAAGCTGGCACCTCTCGAAGAGGAAGAGCTCGCCAATATCCAGCAGACATTGGCCGAAGTACGGGCCGCCCGGCAGAGCGGTCCGCAACGCCCGTAGTCGCACGTCGCCACCGTTGCCCGGTTCGCAGCGCAGGGGTGCGGACCTTAATCAGGCTGGGGGCGGGAGTGAGAATTAGTTCGGCGCGACGTGTTTGTCACGTCCGCTTTCGGAGGGACGTGTTTGTCACTTCCGCTTTCCAGCGCTGGATTATCTCTTGCGTTTCAGCGGGCACGACAAGCGTGCCCCTCCGACTCTTTGGAGGGACCTGCTTGTCAGGTCCGTCGCGCCACGTTCGATCATGAATTCCCTTTTCCTGGGCACGACAAGTGTGCCCCTCCGGCCCTTTGGAGGGACCTGCTTGTCAGGTCCGCTTTCTGGGTTTTGCGCATCGTGGGACAGACTGGAGGGCCCGCTTCCACCTGGGCCGCTGCACACGATCACCCGCACCGCGTCTCGGTAGGGGCAATTCATGAATTGCCCGTACAGCACCGTGGACGCCTCTCACAGATTCGTGCCCAAAGTGGCCATGGGCCAGACTTCCGCGGAGCTTGCCGCTGACTATCGGCGGGGGTAAAATGAGGCGTCATGGGATTTGCGGCCGCTTGCAGCCATATCTGCTAAAGTGCCATCGTCGTCCCTGGATCGGCCGGTGGGCGGCGATTCAAACGGAAAAGAGTTTGCCGCGACGGCCCGGTTGTTCGTCGCGGTTTTTGTTTAGGCACAGAAGTAGAGAGCAGCGAGCTGGTTCGGAGGAAGACCTGGTCACGTCTTCCGTGATTCATTCCAAAGCTCCTGATTGAAAGAAACGGTGTCACCATGTCGAACAAGCCGACTGCTCAGTCCGAGACCAATCGCCCCCAGGGTTTTTCCACTCTCTGTGTTCACGGTGGCGAAGATCGCATCAAACCCTGCTATTCCATTACAGATCCGATCTTCTGTACGGCCACATACACGTTTGAAAACACCGAAGCCGTCATCGAGTACGTTACCAAGAAACTGCCGCGGGAGGAGTACGGCCGGTACGGCAACCCCACGGAAAAAGTGCTGGAAAGAAAGCTCGCCGCTCTCGAGGGCGGTGAAAGCTGTGTCACCTTCGCCACGGGGATGGCGGCCGTTGCCTGCTACCTGATAGCCAAAGTCCGTCCCGGCGACGAAATTGTCATGTTCGATGAATGCTATCATCGCACGCGGGAATTCTGCACCAAGGTGCTTGGTCAGTTCGGTGTGGTGACGCACCAGATTCCCGCCTGCGACTATGAAAAGATGGAAGCCGCCATTAACAAGCGGACCAAGCTGCTCATCAGCGAGTCCCCCACCAATCCGCATTTGAGCGTCGTGGATCTCGAACGCTTCGCAGCGCTGGGCAAGAAGTATGGGGTGGAAACCCTCATCGACGCGACACTCGCTACGCCCTACAATGTGCGACCGCTCGAATATGGGATCGACTGCGTCCTGCATTCTTGTACGAAATATTTAGGGGGGCACAACGACTTACTCGCAGGTGCCATTATCGGCCGGGAAGAGTTGCTCGAACCCGTCCGCAAGCTGCGGGGTGTGATGGGGATGGGAAATTCCCCGCACGCCATCTATCTACTGCTGCGCGGGCTGAAGACCTTCGAACTCCGTATGGAACGGCATAACCAGAATGGCCTTGCCCTGGCCCGATTTCTCGAAAAACATCCGCGGGTAGAAAAGGTTTATTATCCCGGTCTGGAGAGCCATCGCGATTACGAGGTGGCGCGACGCACCATGCGAGGGTTCGGCGGCCTGGTCACATTTCTGGTGAAAGATGCCGATGCCCAAACGACCGCCCGCGTGGTGGATAACGTGCGGATTCCACGCATCGGACCGAGCCTGGGAGGCGTAGAATCGCTGATCGAGCAGCCCATGTACATGAGTTATCACGACTTCACCCCCGAGCAGAGATTGGCGGTCGGAATCCCGGACAACATGATCCGGGTGTCCTGCGGGATTGAGAACACCGAAGATTTGATCGCCGACTTTGCGCAGGCGCTGGAAAAGATCTGACGCGGTGGCGTCGATCCCGGGCCAGCGGAAGTACC
>NZ_JACIYL010000550.1 GCF_014359955.1 Thermogutta sp.
TTTGGGGTAACCTGGCCGGTGTACGCCAGATTGAACGACTGCCCAACACGCAGGAATCGATCGAACCCGGAACCAGTTTCGAGTATTATTCGCAGCCCTACACGCTTGCGGTCAAGGTTGTGCCCCGGGTGAGCATTTTGTCTGTGGCGCCGCAATACCGGGTGGACTTTGCATCCACGGAATTGCTGCTCCAAGGTACGCTGAGTTGTGAAGTCCGCGGGGGAGAGGTATCCACGATCGATTTGGACAAGTCTGGATGGCAGATTTCTGAAGTGACGCTCCGGGGAGAAGACGTTCCGCTCGTTCTCACGGACTCGGAAGGCTCTGGCATCACCATCGCCCTGCCTCAACGGATGTCGGGCAAATTCGAAATCAACTTCAAAGCCCGCCAGGATGCTCCGCCACGAGGCGAAGTGTTTCGGATGGCTTTTCCGCGTGTCAAGGCTTCCCGAATTCAGGCGGCGGAGTTGATTCTGGTGGCCGCGCCGAATATTGACTTCCGGCCTCATCTGGAGGAAAGCGAAGGCGTGATGACGGCGGCAGTCTCTGGCAGCAATCCCGCCGTCCCCAACGTATTTGCATGGCGGTTGGCGAGCGCGGGTGCCACCCTGGCGGCTGAATGGGATGTGCGACCGCGAGAGATGACCGTGGAAATGGAAACCCGCGTTCAGGTGCAGGGGAATCAGGCGGAAATAGAACAGCGGCTGCGGTTTCAAGTGGCCTATCAGCCGTGGGCTGAGCCCTGGCGGTTGCTGGTACCACGGGAGCTCGATGGCAAAGTGGTGACGCTTCTCGATGGCCGACCAGTCGAAATGAAGAAGGCTGTGGGATCTTCCACCGCACATTCTTCGCCCGAAGCATCGGAGGAAAATTCTGCTTCGGAATACCTGGTAACTCCACTCAGCCCGGTTCTGGGCGTTGCGGAACTCGTGTTTCGCTTTTCGTACCCGTTTCCGACCGGTGCGGTGGAGTCTCTGAGCTGGCGTCTGCCCTTGATTCGCCCGCGGGATGGCCAGTTCCTGGCGCATCGTTTGACGGTGAGTCTCCCGTCAGGATGGCGGGTGGACCGCATCAATCCACCGTGGGTGGCGCGGTCCAACATCGTGCCGGTGGGAATGAAGTCCATGCCGATGGAATTCGAGACAGACACGCCTGTGGACGAGGCCAGTATTTTACTGCAGGTTTTGGAGATCGCAGGCACCCGCACGGTTGTTGTGGAAAAACTGCTCATCCAAACACGGATGGACCGTAATATGCGGCAGGACCGCTGCGTGATGGAATTCCGCACCGCCCGACCCAATCTGCTGGTACGGCTTCCCCGTGCGGTTCGGGGAGATGTGGCGCAAATCTGGCTGGACGGACGAGCAGTTCAGGCGCGGGTATCGGGGCGTTCCGAGGTGATGATACCCCTGACAGGCACGGAGGGAGAAGCGGTCTCCGGTCAGGACACGTTGCATCACCTTGAGATATGGTACGAACTACCCCGCTTCCGCAGCGATTGGGGACGCACGCGCCTGGAATTACCGCAAATAGAAGACCCCGTCCTTCTGCGGTGGATGTATTGGGAAATCGTCCTTTTGCCGGATGAACATATTGTGTGGACTTCCTCGCCGCTGACGATGGAGTATCGTTGGAGCTGGCTGGGGTATTTCTGGGGGCGGGTCCCCGCCCTTACGGAAGAACAACTGGAGCAATGGGCGGGGGTGAACGAAGGCTGGCTCCATGTGTCCGTTCAGGCCAACCGCTATCTTTTCAGCAGTCTCCGTACCGTGAGTGTCGCAGATGTGTGGACATTTCGGCGGTCATGGATTGTCGCCATCTGCTCGGGGGCCGTTGTCTTGCTCGGATGGAGCTGGATTTATCTCAGCCGATCGTGGAAGCGCCTGGTTGCGCTGGGAATGATTGGATTTTTGATCGTCATCGGGTTCCTGCGGCCAGACGTGGCCCTTCTTACGGCCGAGGCATCTGCTCTGGGGATTGGGCTGGCTATTTTGTCCTGGTTCCTTTATCGTGCCGTGACACCTCCTCAACCGTCTCGGGTGGCGATGAGCGGTTGGGGAGAGCGAACCTCGATGGACACGGTCGTTTGCCAGCGGAGTCTCGACGATGCCGCATGCACCGTACCTTCCGGGGAGAGTGCCACCCGCAGTCACGTGTAGCCGGGAGGGACGAAGAGCCATGCGCAGGGCACGCTCAATGACGGCATTTCCAACGCCGAGGCGGCATCCAGGGCAATGGTTCTGGGCCTTGGTGGCGATGTGGCTCGGCGTTTCTGCCCTCACGACGCTGGCCGAGGAGGCCGCCGTTTCGACCGGGCCAGGCACGGAAACGGTTTCGGCACCCGCTGCTCCGCTGCGATTCCGGCGTGTATTCGTTCCCCAGGATCGGCTCAACGAGGTTCGAGATCCTGTTCCGTACTTCCCAATCAATGCGGCTGAATTCGAACAGATGATATCCCAGGCCAACAGGCAGGCTGTGGTCCGTGGCCAAACCGGGGAAATCGTTTCTGCCGTCTACCGTGCCATCTTGCGACAGGACAGTTTGGTCGGGCTGGAAGGCGAATGGGTGGTGGAGTTACCGCCCGCCGTTCAGCAGGCTTTTATTCCACTGGGGCAACCGAACATAGCGATTGGCGACGCCACGTGGTCCGATACCGGAGGTGTGGGCGTTCCCATTCTCACCGATTCGCAGGGACGGCTGGGGATTCTCGTCAACCGGTCGGGCAAGATTCATTTTCGATGGTCGGCACGCCGAGTGTCGTCCACGGGCGACACAACGACGACGAGGTTTTCCCTCGTTTTTCCCTTCGCTCTCACGAGCGAACTCCATCTCATCATGACCGAACAGTGGCAGGTCTCCGTGGATAACGCGCTTCTTCTGCCGATGGGGGCTGCCCCGGGAGAGTTGCCGGGCTACCGTGTCGTCTTCAGCGGGAATCAACCGATTTCCCTCCTTCTTCTCCGGGCGGAAAGCGAAGAAAAAAACAAGCCTCGGTTGGCTTACCATGAAAAGGTGGCATACGATCTCACACTCCATGG
>NZ_JACIYL010000551.1 GCF_014359955.1 Thermogutta sp.
CTGTTATTCCTTCGACGAGGGAGTCGTATTACCTGATGAGAGTTCTCTTCCGTCAGGCGGAGTGATCATCGAATGACACGGCACATGACCGGCGTCACGTCGCAGGCTGTTTCCGAAGATGAACTGGACCTTCTCCGCGTCAACGGCACGAAGGTCAACTACTGGGCCATCTGCCCGAGAAAACTCTGGCTTTTTGCCAAGGGCCTCACGATGGAACACACGCACGATCGGGTCGCCCTCGGCCGCCTTTTGCATCGGGAAAGCTATCGCAACCTGCCGCGGCGTGACGTCCTCATCGATAGTCTCATTCGCCTGGATGTCCTGGAGGGCGAAGAAAAAATCCTGGAAGTCAAATACTCCCGGAAATTCTCAGATGCCGCACGGCTCCAGCTTGCCTATTATCTGCTCTATCTCAAACATCTGGGCGCCGGCGATCTGGTCGGCGAGCTCCGCTTTCCCCGCGACCGCCGTCGCGAAGAACTCCGCCTCACTCCCGACCTGGAGGCCAAAGTCGCCGAAGCCCTCCGTGAGATTCAGCAGATCGAAAATTCCCCCCGACCCCCAAACGTCGCGTTCCAATCTTATTGCCTCCGCTGCGCGTATGCGGAGCTCTGTTGGGGATAATTCAGATGCGTCCATCGCACCCAATCACGCACTGGAAAGGAGCTTGAAAGAGCTGATTCCAACCAAGGAAAAAACAATGGCCGAAACCTACTACATCTTCCGCAGTGGACGCCTCCGCCGAAAGCACAACACCCTTTATCTCGAATCTCCGTCCAACAACGGGGACAGCCAAAAACACCCTTTCCCCGTGGAGAATGTCCGCGACATCTACCTGTTCGGTGAGATCGATCTGAACACCAAGCTGCTCCGCTTCCTGGGCCAAAGACAGATCACCGCCCACTGCTTCAACTACCACGGCTTTTACGTGGGCAGCTTCTATCCCCGCCAACGCAACGTGAGCGGCGATCTCCTTGTCCGCCAGGTCCAGGTTTTCCTCGATCCCCATCGCCGTTTATTCCTCGCCCGTCAGTTCATCAAGGGCGCCCTTTTTCACATCCTGCACAATCTCCGCTATTACCAGAACCGCGGCAAGCCCCTTGCAGACACCATCGCGACCGTTGACGCCCTGGCCGCCCAAATTGACGATGCCCCCGATATCGCCTCCCTCATGGGTCTGGAAGGTCGCGCACGTGACGTCTACTATCAGGCTTTCACTGTCGTGATGAATTTGCCGGAACCCTTTGAAAAACGCGTCCGCCGACCACCCAATAATCCCATCAACGCCCTCATTTCTTTCGGAAACACGATGCTCTATACGGCCGTCCTCACGGAACTCTATGTCACCCAACTCAACCCCACGATCAGTTACCTCCACGAACCCTCGACCCGGCGATTCTCTCTCGCCCTGGATCTCGCCGAGATTTTCAAACCCCTCATCGTGGACCGACTCATCTTCCGGCTGTGGAACAAACGCATGATCACCGATAAACACTTCGAGCCCGTCGGTAAGGCCGAGGGCGTCTATCTCAACGAAGAAGGCCGAAAAATCTGGATCCGCGAATTCGACAAACAACTCAGCGAAACCGTTCAGCACCGCAAACTTAAACGATCTGTGTCGTACCGCCGTCTTCTTCGCCTGGAGGCTTACAAACTCGTCCGCCACCTCCTGGATATCGAACCCTACGAATCCTTCAAAGCCTGGTGGTAGCCATGTACACTATTGTCGTTTACGATGTCGAACAGCGACGCGTCGGCAAAATCTGCCGTTACCTCCGACGCTACCTGAATTGGGTCCAGAACAGCGCCTTCGAAGGGGAACTTACAGAACATCAAATCGAAGAAATGACCGCCGGCCTTCGCCGAATCATCAATCGCGACCAGGACAGCGTCTATATCTACCAGATCCCGGAACGCAAGTGGTGCACACGCCGTGTCGTCGGCGTGGAAAAAACTAACCTCGATACCATCCTGTAGCACGACACAAAGGGGACCAGACCATGCGGGTGCGTATCACTTTTAACTCGGTGGAAAAGACCATCCCCCTCCCATGGCATTACCCTTCGCAGCTCCAGGGCCTCCTCTTTCGCTGGCTCCGCGCCAACGACCGCAAGCTCGCCCGACTCCTCCACGACGTCGGCTTCGTCTGCCAGGGACACTCCTACAAACTCATCGTCTTCTCGCACCTCCGCGGCACATTTGCCAAGGCCGCAACCGACAGCGTCTTTCTCGATCCCCCACTCCGCTGGTGGATTTCCTCTCCCCTCGACCCCATCGTGCAAAGCCTCGTGGGGGGACTCTTCGGCCGACCGTATGTCCGCCTGGGACAACAAACCCTCATCATCGAACGCGTCCAGGTCGAAGACCTCCCCGATTTCTCCCACCCAACCACCTTCTACACCCTCTCCCCCGTCGTCGTCTCCACATGCCAGGATGGCCCTGACGGTCCCCAGAATATCTTCCTCTCCCCCGACCAACCCGATTTCGTCCGCGTCATCCGCGACAACCTCCAGCGCAAGGCCTCCCTGCTGGGGATCAATGCCCCGGCCAATTCTCTCGCCATTCAGCCCGGTCGCCTCCGCAGCCGCCTCTTCCAGCTCCATGGCGGCTCCATCCGCGGCTGGGAAGGGGAGTTCCTCCTGAGCGGCCCGCCCGAATTAATCCGCGTAGCCTACGAAGCCGGATTGGGTGAACGTAACGCCCAGGGCTTTGGGATGCTTGCCTGCCGGCAAAAAGCATTCTAAAAGCCTCCAGACCCCAGCAATTCGCCCCTCGGCGCTGCCATTCAGTAAGCGTCTCCTCCCTGACGTGGCGACACGCCGGAGTGAGCCCCTCGGCCGAAATACCGATCTGATGGTCGGGCGTACCGTTTACCGGGTACCAGCCGGCGGGTGGGCCGGACTCGGCCCCTTTTCCCCTCACACGAGGGGTGAGCCTCACCAGCCCTTTTGTTCGATGTACCGCATACCATCCACTTGTGGGGGTTGACAGGGTTTGTGTCGGTTTGTACGCTTAGTTGCAGTCGATCTCCT
>NZ_JACIYL010000552.1 GCF_014359955.1 Thermogutta sp.
TACTTTTCGATCACGGCAGGCGATCATAGCCTCGCGGGTTAGTTTGAAGTTGTCTGCTATTTGGACGTAGACTTCACTCTCCGGTCTTAAATACCGTCCCGGTTTACATAACGCTTCGCGGATCAGTGTAGTAAACCATATGTGCTTGTTAGTTAAGCACTTATTTTTATTCTTAGAAGCGTAGTTAATGTCGCGTCCGGCAATTGTAACGTATTGATAAAACTGATTCAGGGCCTCTGATTCTCTAGATACTTCATTTGGTTTTATTGTGATCTGCACAGGTATATCGTCGTGGCACTCAAGACCGAATTCACTGCCGGGCAACTGAGACCAGAAACCCCAAGCAATGTTGTCGTAGAGCGACGTCCAGAATGCGTGTGACAGAGCGCTCTGGCGATGTTTCGGCGTAAGCACGATTGTTAAAGTCGGCGGTGGTTGTAAACGCTCAAACTCTTCCGCCAGAGAGAGCCAAGGTGATTGATCAGACACGGTCAGCCCTCCGTGATAGAGGACAGCCCACAAAAAGTAGGGCGGGCACCGCTGGGCTGATAGCGGGTTTCGGGGTGCACTTCCCTAGCCCGCCCTTATGGATCCACTTTCATTGTAGCGTCAGGATCGATGATCGGAAGGAAGTGTGCCGGATTCTGTGCCACCAGGGTGGCCTGTTGCGTCGGAAGCGTTTTCTGTAGCTTCACTTGCGGAATTCGGTTCGAATCCTGTCCCTCCGCTAAGTTGTTTATCGCAGGTTGAACGCACGTCCGTTGGCGGATGTCGTCTGCTGGGTGGCGGGTGGGGCGCAAGAGGATGTGGGACTGGTCTTGGCACTCTTTGTGACACCGTGGCGTCTCACCGAAGGGTCCACCCGCACGCAGGCAGGCTTCGGGTGTCTTCTCGGATGGTGACCCGCCGTCGAGTGGCCATCTGTCGGCCGGCAGAGACTTTTGCATAGAGAACTTAGGCTGTCCAGGATATCTCATCGTACCGCAACCGACGCCCAAAATCTTGTACTAAAAAATATGTGCGGAAGGCACAACCGACGGGCCGTCAGGAGACCAGCGTCTAATGCGGCATGGTTGAACACCGATTAATGCGATTTACCGCCTGAAAACGTTATTCACTAATTGTGGGCCTGTCAGAGCAGGGCCCGCTGTCCTCCGCGGTCTCGGGAGGGCGGCGCGGATGGCGCCGGGAATCGCGGCAGGGGCGCAGATTGTGGGTAAGAAGCGTAATCCTTCGTCGCATATGGCTCGGTGAAACAATCGCAGGGCGCTTACTGGTTGTCCCCATCAGGCGAAAAGTTCCCTTCGCCTTCCCAGAACACTGACCAGGTCGTTCTTGTGTGTCTGAAAAAATACTCCTGCGGGATATGAGTGATCCCATGGCGCAAGTCGGTATGATGCGTTCTATCAATAGCGTGAACGCTATTTGTCTATTTTGTTGTGGTCTAAAGCATCTTCGCAGTTCAATCTGATCTTTAATTTTGTGTAGGGCCCAGTCGCACATTAACCGCGGAACGACAGTGGGCTTCTCGCGCAGGCAGTGGATGGTCAGGCGATGGCCATCAATTTGGCAACTGGCCAAAACACCGGGGATTCGGTGGCTCGTTTTTCTCGCGAATTGCGAGAGCTCAAACACCCGGGACCTGGCCGTTGGTATAAAACAAACGTTGGTATATTCGTAAAATGGGTACACTGGCGCGAACTCGTGAAGTATTTGTAATGTTACTCACTATGAAAGTCCGCCGGCAAATAACAGTCTAAAGTTCCCCAAAGCGCCCGGCCCCATGTGGGAAGAATATCGGGCGGACCGCATACAGGGCCATGTGACTGATCGAGTATTCGCTGTTGCGAAAGAGTGTGAAACGGTTAGATGTTACGTGACTAAAGAAAATGGCCAGTAGGCAAAGCCTTGGATGTATTAAAAAATTGCGCCTTCACATGCAAAAGGCGTGGAAGTGTGAGCGGTTGATCACGCCACAGCAAAAGCGCATAAAAAACGCCCCGCCGGGGGCTGAGGGCGTTAACGGCACCCAGCATACTGGGTTTACCGTACGCGCGATTCCATGCGGAATCACCTTACTGTGATTTGCGTGGAACCGTCGCTCGGATACACTCAAACCTAGAATAAGACAAACCGTGCTGGTTGTCAAGTCTGCGTTAAGCTAAAATTGGGGAGGTTTTTCGGTAGTGTAGGTTTCTGCAGGAATGGGACAGCGATGAACACGAAGGTTAGCCAAGTTGACTACGTGTTGGGAATCGATCTCGGCGTCGTCTCGTTAGGCTGGGCAGCCGTTGAAATTGACGGAAATGGCGGGCGGTCTTTGCTGGGAGCAGGGGTTCGGTGTTGGGAACTCAGCGGCGGGGGGCTGGAAGAGGTCGAAAAAGGAAAAGAGGAACCCCCCGGTCAACTGCGGCGTCAGGCACGACAACAGCGCCGACAAATGTACCGACGGGCTCAACGCCTCAGGCGGACGTATCGTGTTCTCCAGGAAATGGGCCTTTTTCCAGCCGGGCCATGGTCGAGTACCGCTCGCAAAGCCTATCTTGAAACGCTCGATCAAAAAGCCCAGGAATGGTTGCGGACGAATGTTCCGGACGCGAATGACGACGGTCTTCTGGCGCATACATTTATCTACCGTCTTCGGGCGGCCGCACTTGATCATCCCCTGCCATCCGAATTGTTGGGACGTGTCTTTTTCCACCTTGCCCAACGTCGTGGGTTTCTCAGCAATCAGCGCATTTCTCAGAGGAGTAAGGAAGAGGAAGTCGGCGTCGTAAAGAAGGGAATATCCCAGCTTCAGGATGACATTCAGAAATCTGGTGCTCGGACGTTGGGTGAATTTCTATCAAGACTCAATCCGCACGAGCAGAGAATTCGTAATCGTTACACATCTCGCAAAATGTTTCAGGACGAATTCGAGCAGATATGGAAAGCTCAGTGTGCGTATCATCCGAATTCTCTCACAGATAGTAATAAGGCACAGCTCTGGAAGGCGCTCTTTTTTCAACGGCCGCTCAAATCGCAGAGCG
>NZ_JACIYL010000553.1 GCF_014359955.1 Thermogutta sp.
TGTTCCACGGTTTGGAAGCCAGGGTTCTTGCCTACTACTGGCGCCGAAGTCTCACGAAGGCCGTGGCGGCGCGCGAACTCAGCGAACATCTCCGGCATCGATCCAGCGACGAATGCTTTCTCGCCGGCCTTTTGCAGGACCTTGGCCTCCTGGTCTTCATCCAGGCACTTGGTTCGCCTTTCCAGCGATTTATCGAGAAGGTGCTGGAGCAGCGGGAGGATCTCTACCGACGGGAACGCGACGTTTTCGGGTTCGATCACCGTGACGTCTCCGCTGCCCTCCTCCGGCACTGGGGAATGCCCACCAGCATTGCCGACGCCCTCGGTGCGGAGGTCGAATCAACCTCCCTGGTGACGGCCGAGATTCGGACGCGCCGGGCTATTCTGGAAGTCGCGGAATCCGCAGCCATACTGCTTGCCGAGGCTCGAAGTGAGGCCTGGCCGGCCTGGCAACTGGGCGTGGAGTCCCTGGGCGAGGGTGAAACGAGTGTCAAGCCGGACGAACTCCTCCGGCAAATTCATATGAAGGTGTTGCAACTGGGCGAAGTGCTTTCCCTCCGCCTGCCTCCGGGAGAAAGTGTGGAAAAAATTCTTGCCCGTGCCCACAACGCCCTCGCCCGCGAAGCCGAGGCCGTGGCCGGAGGTCTCCTTCGCCCCAACAGTCCATGCACCGCACAACCACCAGTTCGCTCAACGGAAGACGAGGAACTCGAACGGACTCTCAATCACTACATCGAGCGGGGTCCGGAATCGCCCGCGTGTATGTCGGAAAAAAGCGCGACAATCCCCAACCTTAAAAAGCGCCGGAGCAGTGCCTCCGACCGCAGCAAACCTATCGAAATGCATCGAGGTATCCGGCTGGAAACTGAGGAAGGCCTCGAAAAGCACGACGTCACATCGCCTGCCAGCGACCCCGGTTTGCTGGGCGCTCTGCGGAACGCCGTGACCTGGTGCCGCACAAATCGCTGCGGTCTGAGCCTGGTGCTGGTTGATTATCTTGAACTGGCCGATTTGGTCGTGCACCTCGGCCCCGGAGTGCTCGACACTCTTCAAAACGTGTTATTCAAAGCCTGCCAGGCGATGGAACACCCGGGTAGTGTTACGTGGCCCTTCGGAGATGCCGGTTGCGCCTGGATTCTACCCGACTGCGAACGCGAGCTGGCCGTCACCTACGCCCATGAACTGATGCGTCGCCTTCGCTCGGTCTTCGCTGCGTCCTGGAGCGTGCCTGTCCGGCTCCGCCTGGGTGTCTCCTATGTGGCGACTCCCGCCCCCAATTTTCCGCCCGAGGATCTTCTGGCTGCCGCGGAGCGATGTCTTTTTGGATCCGGCGCTTGCGGTGGGGGTGTCGTCAAAAGCATCGAAATCTACTGACCCTCATTCAAGCCCTCACGGCCCAAAGGTGCGCGCCACCGTCCTCTGCAAATCTTGTCCGACCAGCATCTCCCCGGACAATAAGATGACGGGCAGTTAATGATATTGCCAGCCTGGGCGATTGCTTTTGCCATGGAAGTCTGGAGGTCAAGCGGCATGAAAAAAACCGGCTCACGCCCCTGGGAAACAGATGCTCCTATCCGGGTCGGCATTTCCGCCTGCCTGTTGGGACAGCTCGTGCGGTACGACGGCACCCACAAGCACGACCCTTTCCTCACCGGGACCCTGGGGCGCTACGTCGAATGGGTTCCCGTGTGTCCGGAGGTGGAAATTGGCCTGGGCGTTCCGCGACCAACATTACGTTTGGAGTGGCGGGAGAAAGAGGTCGCGCTGATCATGCCCAGCGAGGATCGGGATCTTACAAGCATCATGCGGCGATTTGCGGCCCGTCGCATCAAGGATCTGATGGAGGCAGACATCTGCGGCTACGTGCTGAAAAAGAATTCCCCCAGTTGCGGAATGGAACGTGTGAAGGTCTACAAGCCGGAGGGCCAACCGGGCGGCATCTTCGCCGATGTCCTCCTCCAGAAAATGCCCTACCTGCCCGTGGAAGAGGAAGGCCGGCTCCATGACCCCCGGCTCCGGGAAAACTGGATCACGCGGATCTTTGCCTTTCATCGCCTGAAAACACTTTGGGCGTCGCGCTGGACACTCCAGGACCTGGTGGCTTTCCACACCGCTCACAAGTACCTTCTTCTCGCCCACTCGCCGCAGCATTACAAGACCCTGGGCCAGCTTGTTGCCCAAGCAAAAGACTTTTCCCGCGCAGAATTGAAATCCCGGTATGAAGCGGAATTCATGACGGCTTTAAAACGGCTGGCCACTCCCGCCAAGAACTGCAATGTTCTGCAACACATGCTCGGTTTTTTCAAAAAGGACCTTCCCGAGGATGTCCGGAAAGAAATTCGGGAGGCTATCGAGGAATACCGGCAGGGGATTGTTCCGCTCATCGTTCCGATCACCCTGATCGCCCATTACGCCAGGCGGCTTCAAATTGAGTATCTCCTCGACCAGGTTTATCTTTCGCCCCATCCGAAGGAATTGGCCCTCCGAAATCACGTTTGAATGCCCGTCGGATGCCGCTTTCGGCTTTTTGAATCGGATGAAAATTTCCCGAGCAGGTTTTCAGCCCTGACCAGAGTTTACTGAGCCAGTACGAATGACGCGGAGAAGATACCATTCGCACTGCGCTTCTTCGGCAGGTGATTCTGTCCCCAGAACAATCCGCACCGTCACCTTCTTCCCTTTTAATTGGGAAACATCCACCCGAAAAGGCTCCGGGAGCGTCGCGGCGCCCCGCTCAGGGACGGCGGTATCCCCTAACGATTGGCCGTCAGCGAGAACTTCCAGCCGGACGACGGGAGTTCCTGAAGGCCGGCAGACCAGGAGTTCCAGAGTCTGCGCGTCGGCTGGCAGAAAGATGGTTCGCTCGATAGCGAAACGTCCGCGAAAAACGTGCATCCAGCGGAACTCCGGCGGATTCTCCGTGCGATCAAGATAGCTCACAACCTGTGGGCCGTGGACGGCGTCTGCTTCCGGGCTGACAATCCGCCACCCTTCCCAACAAGGAAAGAGCGACACCTGCCGGCGAC
>NZ_JACIYL010000554.1 GCF_014359955.1 Thermogutta sp.
AACCGCGGTTTTCTGGTGCCGATGCCCAGCGGATTGACTCGATACTCACAACGGAGATTTTTGACCTGCGCTGGACTTTGCATCTCCGCTGACTTCAGTGAGGTGGCCAAACCAAAAACGACGATGAGTCCTGCGCACGCACTCAAATAACACTTCATGGCAAACCCTCCAATAGCCAATGCCAATGGCCTGGCACTACGGGCGACGGTCATTTGTTTTGCATTTGCTGTGTACTCTTTGCAGAAAACCCCTATCCGCCCTGCCGTGCGGTCTGCAGCCGCTCGCGGTAGTTGAGGTAGAGGACTCCCGTCACAAAATACGCGAAAGCCAGGTAAAGCAACGTCGGTTTCACTTTATCTGCCGACATGTAGCCTGCGAACACGAACCAGGCGAAGGTCACGCTGGCCACCAGACATAACAATGCTGCAAGACCAAAGATGCCCATGAGAACACGACTTTGTCCAATGCCCTTCCTGGCAGGTTGTGGTGATGATGCCTGGGTCGGAGCTTCAATCTTTTCGGGGACTGCAGCTTCCGGTTCTGAATCGAGCGGTCCAGATTGCCCTGACGCCTCGTCCCTCTTGGACGCTCCCAGCAAACCGGCAAGAACAATGTACGTGATGGCCGTGGCGAACCAGACGGGAATGACAAGGAAGAACAGGTGCAGCCATTGCATTTTCCAAAGCACAAGCGCCAAACCTAACCCGACTGCCCACGCAATGAGCGCCGCCACGTTAAGCAAGTGACCCTTCCGCGTGGACCAGAATTTCTGCCACCCAAAAATGGGGAAGAGCCAGTGTTCGACAACGACGATCGTTCCCACAGGCATAAGAAGGATTCCGTAGATTCCCACAAAATCCAAAAGGTACAGAAAGACGAATGGGAAGCAGGCAATGGCCGTTGTGACCGTTCCGGCGAGAAACGTTACCAACCAGCGCGGCCAGTTGGGAGTGATGACCTGGAGGGCCAGTCCAGCGCGATAAAGGGTTGGATTGGACGTCGTCCATCCTGCGATGATGACCGCCAAAGCCCCTGCCCAGCCCAGCGCGAAATACGCGACCTGCCCGGAATCCAGTTGCATCAGGGGTTGCATGAAAGCTCGGGCGGCTGCTGCCCCCATGATACCAGCACACATCCAGGCGAGATAATGTCCCAGAAACATTCCGAACGCCGAGTACAGCCCGTACCAGGCACTCTTCGCGTAGCGGAAGATCGCCATGTCCGAAAGTCCCAAGTGCATGGCCAGGTTGCAGATCCAGGCAAAGAACACAATGTGCCAGAATCCGATGGGAGATCGCGCGCTCAAATGCTCCGCGTTGACGGCCGCTTGGAAACTCTGGAGGGGTACAAAGTTCTCGTTGCAGATGACGCCGCCGCGACTTTTGGGCATCACATATTTGACAGCGGCAGGTTCCGGTACCGACTTGCTTTCGACGCGGATGCGGTAGCCGAGAATAGGTGGTTGGGGCGGAACTTCGACAACGGGAACGACGGGAGGCATGAAACCTCCACCAGCTCCCGGTCCCTGACTGCTCGCACCCCTTTGGGAGCGTGGGCCTCGCTGCGGCGGAGCCGGTTGCGCGGCTGGACCCTCCGTGGGTTGTTCCGCGATCGATGTGGGCACCGCAGTGACCGCACTGACCGCCGAGGGATTACCATATCGTGCCGATGAAGAGTCGGTTTTGGCTTTCTCTTCTGACTCGTTTTTGCCCTGTCCACCCGATGCCGGTTGCTCTTCGAGTTTCCCATAGATGCATTCCAGTCGGGCTTCTGCAGGGACAAAATCTTCCGGTTTCGGAGACGTTGTCGATGCCAGGAAGAATCCCGGGAGTGGAACCTGCGTGGGATCGGCTTCGGCAGCGGGCGCCACACCCGTCGCCTCTTTCAAAACCTGGAGACGTCCCTTGACATTTTCCAGCTCCAGGATGATCTGGTTGCCTTCACGCTTGACAACGGCAACCGATGGGCCTGGCCCACTCCAGATTCGCTCCTCGGCAACGTTCCACAGCGTTTTCCAGTTAGCAACATGACCGACCGTGGGGAGCGTCATGAGTGCTCCGCACACAAACATCAGCAGCATCCAGGGTGAACATACCACCGCGAACTGGGAAAGTCGCTTGAACCCGAGAATGGCAAGCGTGACGACGACGGCTCCCACCCCGATGACAACCACGACGAATAAGGGATCCTGCGGCAGCCAACCTGTTTGCGGAGGAATGCCGAACGGAATTCGCACCGCCGAGGCCGCAACTGTGATCATGCATCCCGCCAGAATGCAGTACAGAACAGCGTTAAGGAGGTTATAGATGACCGTTAAGACCGGGCCTCCAATCTGGCGAAAGTACCAGTAAAGCGTTAAGCGCGTCTGGACGGCGATCGGAGCGCAGACAAGCGTCCAGGAAAGCACGGCCAGAAAGTTTCCCAGGAGAAGACCAACGACCACGTCGAACGTGCGGGCGCCCCAGATGACGAAAAGCGCCCCGATCACGAATTCGGTAGCCGCAACGTGTTCGCCCGCGTAAAGTCCAGCAAAATATCGCCCACTTTGAAGTTTGTCCGGCGTTACAGGACGCCTCTCAAATTCGTTGAGCTTGTCAAGTCGGGCAAAGATTGATTCTTTTTTGCGCGTTGCATCTTCTGTGGTAGCCATACCCAAAACACCCCTGAATGATGACACGGAAGGCATGAAGCATCGTCAACGACTTGCCACAGTATGCACCCTCATCACAAATGCTGTCAAGTACCAAGATAAATTGATTCATCAAGCGATCCCGGGAACTCAGGACGCTCGTGTGCTCTGGTGCTCTGCCAGGCGGCGAGTCATAGACAATCACAAACAAACCCAAGCAAACCTGCCACGACAGATGAGCGGACCACGCCAACTGATGTTGGACTGCTTGCCTCTAGGAAAGCGTAACCTCAGGCGCCTTGAAGAGTGCCTTGCCAGCCCAGAACAGAACGCAAGCTCAGCCCTGGCGCTTGGGGAAGACCTCCTGCTCATACCGCC
>NZ_JACIYL010000555.1 GCF_014359955.1 Thermogutta sp.
CTGCGTTCGGTTGACCGACAAAACAAGCGAGAGGCGATGCCCGCTCTCCGCAGCGCCAGCAGGCTGGCCGATATGAACAGACACTCGCACGTGCATCCCTTGACGTTTCAGTCCGGTGTAATCCAGTGCGTTCCCTGGGCGGCAAGCGTTGAGGGCGGCACAAGGCCCTCGGGTATGGCGTTCATAAAAAAGAGGAACTCGGCAGGAATCCGGCGCTGGCCTTGCTGCAGATTGGGCAGTCACTGGCATCAGGTGACCACCTCCGTGTGCTTCTGAAGAGGACCTTCCGGTGTTGCGACTTTCGGTAATCATCCCCGTTGTCCGCACGCTGCCACGTCTTGAAGACACTCTCGTCTCCGTCCTGGAGTACGGACCGGACAATTGCCAAGTGATCGTCGTCCTGGATCAGCCCTATTCCGATCCGTATGGCCTGGAAGGAGAAATCACGTTCATTCGAGCGGGGGAGGGATTGCAGCTTGCCCGGGCACTCAACTTGGGCTGTCGCGCGGCAAGTGGCGAATGGATCCACTTTCTTCCCTGCGGTAATCTCGTGGCACGGAACTGGGCGGAAAACGCGCTCGCGCATGCCACCGACCGGCGCATCGGGGTCATTGTCCCGCTGACGGTGGATGCTCGGGATGAGTCGCGGATTCTGGCAGCCGGAATGGGCTACGATAATGCCGGACGGCTCGTCCACCTTCAACGGGGGGTTTCCCTCGAGGGAACAACCCTCGCCCACCGCAGTCGGGTTTTACCGCATTTCTCCGGGGCGTTCTTCCGCCGGGACACGCTCCTGGCGCTCGGAGGAGCGGACGAGTCGCTGGGAGACGGCTGGGTCCTTGCCGACGTGACCCTCCAGTTTTTCCGTGCCGGTTTTGTCAGCGTTCTGGAACCAACCTGCGTGGTCCGAGGCGATCCTGCTCTGGAGCCTGTGGGCTATGACTACGCGGCTGCCCGAGACGCCGAACGTTTCTTCTGGCGGTGGAGTGATCGTCGTGGTTCCACGATTCTCCGGCATCTCGCCCTGCTGACCGGTCAGACGTTGGCCGCCCTCCCGCGAGGACAGCTCTGGCCGCACGTCGCCGGGCGGCTCGCCGGGTGGCGAGGCAGCGCCGCCACAGGGCTTGTCAAAAACAATGGAACACTGCGGTCAGCCATCCGGCAAAATACCTGCGACCGTTCCCCGCCCGAGGCCAGCTACATCGCCAAAGCGGGTTGATGACAAAAAGCCCGGTGCGCCTTGGGAGTACAACTTCCAGGCATCCCGGTTGGAAGGGCGGTCAAACGGCGGATTCTACTCAAATTCTGTGTCCGTTGCCCGGAGAGGACTATGGACTGGGGGCTGACTGATCGTCCGGCGGTTTTCTATCACTCCAGCTTATTCGCCGACCGCCTGTGCCGGATCGGAGATGACATCCTCGATGCAGATGGCCTTGTGGCCCTTGAAAATACCGGGCCGGGCAAGGAACTTGGGGATACCTTCCACCCGAACGAGCAGCGGGGTGTGAATATCTTTTTTGGTGGTGATGATGTCGCCCACCCGAAGACCAATGAGGTCCTGCGTGGTGATGGTGGTGCGTGCCAGTTGGACAACGAGCTGGACGGTGGAAGTGCGAAGAGCCCGACCAATCCGCTCGGTCGCGTCGGGGCTGACCTGGCGCTTTCCGTAGGAGGCCCAACTGTTGGCGGAAAGTTTATTGGCGATCGGCTCGATGGCGTTGTACGGAATACATAGATTAGCCATTCCGCGGACTTCGCCCAGCGCGAGTTCGAAGCTGACCAGCACAATCACTTCGTTGGGGGGCACAATCTGAACGAGCTGCGGGTTGCTTTCCACACGGACGACGCTCAATTCCAGGGGGAGCACATTTTCCCAAGCGCGTTTCAATTCTTCCAGAAAAAGGGAAGTGATTCGTCCCACGAGCCGCCGTTCAATCTCGGAAAGCGGCCGTCGGGTAATCGGCGTGGGTTCCCGACCACCCCCCAGCAACCGATCAATCATCGGATAGAGGATGGTCGGATTGATGTCCAGAATGAAGTGTCCCTCCAGCGGTTCCGCGCGAATGAGGTTGAAGCACGTGGGATTGTCGAGGCTGAAAACGAATTCGCTGTAGGTCAATTGATCGACGCTGGTGAGCTTCACTTCCACCATGCAGCGGAGCATGGCGGACAACCCGGCGGCAAAATTGCGGCTGAAACCCTCATGAAGCGTCTGGAGCGATCGCATTTGCTCTTTGCCGACCCGCTCCGGACGCTTGAAATCGTAGGGGATGATCTTTTCCCGCGATTTTTTGACCGGCGGTGGTGGCGAAGAAGCCGCCGGCGCAGTGGGGACATCCCGGGGAGCCTCGGCGGGCTTACCTTTTCCGACCGACGCGAGAAGACTCTCGATTTCAGCCTGCGTCAGAACTTCGTCGGACGACATGCGATCCTCCGCCAACAACACCTCCGTGTGAAGATGCCGTCACGAAACATCAGCACGCAGTCCTCAGCCGGTGCAACACCACCCCGGCAGGACGCTGCGTGTGTCATTCCCGCACCTGACCGTTGCCGATGACCACGTACTTGTAACTGGTCAGTTCATTGATTCCGCAAGGACCCCGCGCGTGGAACTTATCGGTGCTGATTCCGATTTCCGCGCCCAATCCGAATTCGCCGCCGTCATTGAAACGCGTGCTGGCATTGACCATCACGGCCGAGCTATCGATCCTTTTGGTAAACTCCTGGGCGGCGATCAGATCACGCGTCACAATCGCCTCTGTGTGCTTTGAGCTGTATTTGTTGATGTGTTCGATGGCCGCGTCCAGGTCCTCGACGACCTTCACCGAGATGATGGGGCCCAGGTACTCGGCGTAATAATCGTCTTCCGAGGCCGGTTTGGCAGCCGGGAAATGTTGTCGGGTGATCTCATCACCCCGGATTTCAATACCACGCTCGGCAAGCGCCTGAAGAATCCGGGGCTGGAGTGTGCCGGCCACAGCCTTGTGAAAAACGAGCGACTCCGC
>NZ_JACIYL010000556.1:0-550 GCF_014359955.1 Thermogutta sp.
GCCTATCAGGCCATGTTTGCTCTTCCCTGTCCCGTGTACTGGATGCCGTGTTTTGAAGATGCCCGGCGCTCTGAAATCAGTGAATACGCGACTTACTACCGATTTCGACAGGGAGAAGTGTTGCCCGAACTATCTGTTGGGTTGAGGAACTTTTTTGCGCATGTTTTTCGGGAAGAAGTGTCTGGAAAACACACATCCCTGGGCTGGCTCCAAGCCCTTCTGGCGTCCGAGGATCCGGAACTCGTGGCCCGGATGAATGCCATGGACAGGAACATGTGGTGCACAGCAGGATTCCTGCACGCCGCAGGACTCTCAGTCGATGCGGAAGGGCAACTCCATCCGCTTCATGGGACGACGGATTCAGTTTTCAAGTTTGAGAAGCGCTATCGGATAATCGACAAAACCAAAAAATATATCCAAGATATTTCCCCAGTTCTAGCCACCCCGCCGGCGAACCATTTGACAGCCCGCTTTCGGTACTCTAGATCACACTAGGACCCGCTGTCGACCGTGCCAATCAGGCCGGTCCTATTGGACGCACCAGGACTCC
>NZ_JACIYL010000556.1:560-3003 GCF_014359955.1 Thermogutta sp.
CATGGGACGACGGATTCAGTTTTCAAGTTTGAGAAGATTCGTGTTATAGATCACCAGACTGGTCATGTTCGCTGGGTCACTGACGAAGCCGCCGCGGGTCGGTACATCTTCCGCGTGCTGGACAAAGAACACTATGGCCATGCCATGACGCAGGCCCTTAAACGCTTGCTTCAGGCCATCCCTTAGCGATGTTTCCCACATGGCGCAAACTACCAATCCTCTTCTTTTTAACAACAATAATCAACTTGGTCTGATTGCCGGGATTGCCCAGGTCGTCTCACATTGAGCCGAAGGTCGGTGCTAACTCCAGACCAGAGCGTCGGGACCACCTGAGGGACTATTTTTGCCCCATTGCGCGCCATCGAGACGGCACTCAAAACGATTCTGCGGGGCGCAGAACAAACCTTTTCCCCTGGCCCGGTTTTCCCTATAATCCGTCCCTCGCGCACTGAGGAAGCAACTTCGTCGGCACAGGTGGCAGCCGGTGTGTATCCCCTTGGCTGGTACCACGTCAAGAAGACCCCATGGCCTTACTCACTACAGACGCAAACCCGAATTTCCCAACCTGGCTTGTCCGACCAGTACGCGCGGCCGTTGGCCTGGTTCTGGCGGTGATTTGCGCATGCACGGTCGGCTGCGGGACGACAAAGTGGACGGAAACCCGCCGAACTGCCACCGAGCAGCTTCTCATTTCCGATTCCATGGACCAGGCCGTCGGCAGGCTCGATTTCCGCGCCCTATCCGGCAAAAAGGTCTATCTCGACGACACCTATTTGAAGGATGTCGTGGATGCCAATTATCTGATCAGCTCACTCCGCCAGCAACTATTGGCTCACGGGGCTATCCTGCGCGACAAGAAAGAAGAGGCAGACTACGTTGTTGAAGTGCGATCTGGAGCCGTGGGCACAGACATGCACAGCGTGCTCGTGGGCGTTCCCCAGGTCAATCTCCCATCCGTTGTAACTGCGGTCGGTTTGCCCACTGCGCTACCGGAAATTCCGCTCATCAAGAAAACCCAGCAAAGTGCCGTCACGAAAATTCTTCTCTTTGCGTACAACCGCAAGACGGGCCGGCCTCTCTGGCAATCGGGGGCCGTGCTCGCAAAGAGCGATGCGAGCGACGTCTGGATCTTTGGCGCCGGGCCATTCCAGAAAGGGACGATTTATCAGGGCACGCAGTTCGCCGGTGAACGGTTACCCATCAAGCTCCCCGATGTGCCACTCATCGATCTCAGTGCGCAGCGTGAGCCTGTGAGCCTCCTCGAAGAAGCCTTTTACGCTGAACCCCTGGGAGAACTGTCTCAGGACGGCGCCGCGAATTCACAGGACCAGAAGGGGGCGTCGACTCCGAATCGGGAATCCCCGGGAACACAGACGGGAGAGGCCCGGACAACTCCTAGCGGATCTCCGCTCCGAGACCCACAGACACTCACTCCCCCTGCCTTGGTCGTCCCGTCCCAGGGACCGAATCCTCAGGTGGCTTCCCCAATGACCCCCCAGCTATGGCCCGCCTTCCCACCTCAATAGCCTGAATCACCGCCCGCGCTGTGTCTTGCCGCACCTGATTCCAATAAAGCGCGGGCAATAGACCGTTCCATGGTCGTGAGGGCACGTCGTCATCCTGGGAATGAACCTCCCGCGGGACGTGTGGAGGGGCAGGTGCCTTCAACTATTGGCCGCTTTTGACAGCGGCAAACACGTCCCCCTCTCGCCGGGACAGAATTTCGAGGCTCTCGGCAGGAAGGAGGTTGTTGAGACTTCCGGAACGAAAACCGTTCAAATCGACGGTGACAAACTTAAAACCAAACTCCGCAAGTTTTTGGGTCAGCACCTGTCGCAGGGGGCTATCCACGAGACGCGGCAGATCTTCGAGGGGCACTTCAATACGCGCCAGATCCCCCCGGTGATAACGCACCCGCAACGTGGTGAACCCCTGCTCGCGCAGAAAACTTTCCGCCCTCTCGATCATCATGAGCCGTTCTGGCGTGACCTCCTCGCCATAAGCAATCCGGCTGCTCAGACAGGGGGATGCTGGCTTGTTCCACACGGGGAGCCCCCAATACTTCGCCAATTCACGGATTTCTCCTTTTGTCAAATCGCATTCCGCCAGCGGACTTCGTACATTCCTTTCTCTGGCTGCTTTAAGGCCTGGGCGGTGATCACCATGATCATCTTTATTCGAGCCATCAACAACCACGGCCATTCCGAATCGCGCGGCCCAATCTCCCAGTTTGCCGAATAACTCGCTTTTACAGTGGTAACAGCGATCACCCAAATTGCGCTGATAGGCCGGGTTGGACAGTTCTTCCGTCTCAATCACAATGTGTCGAATGCCGATGATCTGCGCCAGTTTTCGGCACTCGTCCAGTTCCATCGCCGCCAGGCTGGGACTCACTCCCGTTACGGCCAGCGCTTTATCGCCGAGAGCGACTTGGGCGGCCTTG
>NZ_JACIYL010000557.1 GCF_014359955.1 Thermogutta sp.
CCGGCGGGGGACCTCCAGGGCCTGACTTTCTAACTGAAACGCCATATTCCACGGGACCAACAGACCCAGGAACAAATTGGCAAATACGCCGGCCACAAGGCCCCAGCCAAACACACATCCCAGCAGATACGTCTCCTGCCACCGGTACCGCTCCAGCCAGTAGAAGAACCAGGCGAAGCAAACACCGGCCAACAGAGACCCAACGACGCATATGAACAACCCGAGGGCCGTGCTCATCCTTGCTTTCCCTCAGTGCCATGTCGAACCGTTACGGATAACCCACCTCCCAAGCCAGTAATCAACCCTTTCCACCCTCCCGTTGATCCGACGATTTAAGAAGGCATTTTACCCCTGCCAGACCCTGTGCTGGGTGAAAGCTCTCGCAGGGTGGTATGTTAGCGCCGCCGATCGCGCGATCCATAACCGGACCGCCGAGTCCTCGCTTCCATATTTTTCTGGATCACATAACCGACCACCTCGGCCCAACCCGGAACCGCTTTGTGCGAGGGTCGGGGGATTTCTTCCTCCTCGCCCTCGTGGTCTTCTTCCTCTTCCACCTCGCCCTTGGCGGAAGCAGGACTCCGCCGTTTTCGTGACGGGGCAACTTCCGGCCGTTCCCGGATGGTCTCAGTGGCCTCCGCCTGTTCCGGCGACTCTCCCGTTTCGCCGTTGGCCTCGGCCCCGCTAACAGCGAGCTCCACGATCTCGGGAAGCTCTTCTTCGAACGGTTCGGGGGAGACCGGCGCCGCCCCGGAACGCTTTTTCCGCCGTCTTTTACGGCGTTTTTTCCTTTCGCCAGGTAGAGCCTCGGTTTCTGACGCGGATGCCCCGGAGGACACGTCGGCCACTACGGGTTGAAGTGTGGCCGTATCCGCCGCCACCGCACGCCCGGCAGATGCCGGTGGCAAAATTTCTTCCACCACCGGCAGAAATGGGGCGGTCGAATCTTCTCCCTTGGCGGGCGCGACCACCTGCTCCTCCAGCCAGTCTCCCTCCGGAGCGACCTCCGCCTGCACCACCTCCCGGGCCTCTTCCTCCGGTGGCAACGTCACCGCCACGACAGACGCTTCGTCAAACGGCACAGGAGCGATCGTCTGCTCCACGGGGACAAGCCATTCCAGAGCAGCGGGAGGCGGAGCGGTCGTCTCGGAGGTGCCTTTCGTTTCCTTCGCCTCAACGCTGATTTTCTCGGAGATTTCCTCGGACCTGGCCTGCTCGGACGGCGCTGCCGTCTCTTTGGGCCGTAGTCCAAGCTGCGCCGCAATATCATCCCAATCGCCACCGGATGGCGTCCGCGGCGTCCAACGGCGAAGAGGGATGCGGTCCGGAATTGCTTCGAGCGTGACAGGCCCCTGACACTTCCCAGACGCCTGGGTCCCCGCCGTTACACTCGGCTGTTCACCAGGTTGCTGCGATTCCGATGGGGTGTCGTGCTGATCTGTTGCACTCCCTTGCACGGGCGTGGCGGACGCGGGGGAAGACTGCGAAGACTCCGCGCCACTGTCGGCCGGCCGAAGTCCGAGGAATTCGGCCAGCTTGGACCACGGATCACTCTCAGATCGCTGCTTGCTTGATGATTCGGGCGCTTCTGCCATGGGTGCTCAATGTGCCCAAACAGTGTGTTTTCAAACGGGTCAAAAGCATCCGGGCGGCGAATACCACCGCGGGAAACAACAAAATGAGGGGGATTCACTCCGATTTTTCTCAATTTTTCGCATCTCTTAATATACGCCAGCTTTCTACCCGTGAAAAGCAAGCCCGCCGCGACGCGGGAAGCTTTGCCAAGGGATTACCTCCACTTTTTTTCCGCCGATAGGTACGCGGACCTCCACGCAGGCTTGCGTCAACCCGGAGGGACGATTCGTGAATCGCCCCGAAAATACGTTCATGACGGCCAAACGGGACGTCGGTAGGGGCAATTCATGAATTGCCCCTACCAGGAGGAACGCCTTCCACGGGGTCCAATGAACCCACGGAGGGGCACGCTTGTCGTGCCCGATGAGGACGGATAGGGCATCAATCGCTGTTCATCGGACCCGACAAGGGGGGTCCCTCCGAGAGGCGAACCTGACAGGCAGGTCCCTCCGAAAAAGGTCCCTCCGGGAAGAACGGACGTGACAAGCACGTCCCTCCGGTGTGCCTTTAAATTCCGACAGATCCTTCCGAAAGTGGGGGATGAAGGGGCGATCGGTCGCTTGTCAGGGCCCGGCCGGGCGGGGTACGATAACATTTCCTGTACCGCGAAAACGGCAACACCGGACGGCATGTGTGGCCGACGGCTGGTCGTGCTCCCCGCGCAAGACTCATGTGATCAACTGACCAGGTAAAGGATGTGCCTATGTTCATGAATCAGTGGCTTCCGTTCCCGATCGACCCGCTCAACCAGGCCGGGTATCGAGACTACCAGCGCCAGCGGCAGCTCACCCTGGGGGATCTCCTCCTGGAAAACCGGATCATCCTCCTCCAGGGTCCTATCTACGACCTCAACGCGAGTGAGGTCATCATGAAACTCCTTTACCTGCAAAGCGAAAACCGACGCAAGGACATCCATTTTTACATCAATTCGCCCGGGGGAAGTGTCACCGCCACCCTGGCGATTTACGACACGATGCAGATTCTCAGTTGCCCCGTCGCCACTTACTGTGTGGGACTGGCCGCCAGCGGAGGAGCGGTTCTTCTCGCCGGAGGCACGAAAGGCAAACGCTTCGCGCTTCCACACTCCAAGGTGATGATCCACCAGCCTTACGGCCAGGTGGGTGGTCAGGTGAGTGATATCGAAATTCAAACGCAGGAGATCCTCCGCACACGAGACATCCTCAATCAAATTCTCGCCCAGCATACGGGACAGCCGATCGAACGCATCGCAAAGGATACGGACCGGGATTTCTACATGACGGCCGAGGAAGCCAAGGCCTACGGCATCGTGGACGATATTCTTTCCAAACAATCTCAGGAAAAGCCCGAAGACGAACTGGAATGATTCGGGGAGTCGG
>NZ_JACIYL010000558.1 GCF_014359955.1 Thermogutta sp.
GCAGAGATCACCTTGTCGTACTGGGCATTCTCCCAGTTAAACTTGCTCGCGATAAAAACCTTCTCACGCCGACCGTACAATGCTTTGCCCAGAACCTCCTCAGCCAAACCCGCACCGTAAAGCTCAGCTGTGTCAAAAAAATTGATGCCCGCATCCAGGGCCGCATGGATCGTTGCGATGGATTCTGACTCGTCCTGTGGCCCCCAGGTCTGGTCACCCGCAAGGGCCCAGCATCCCATCGCGACAACCGAGACATTCCAATCCGTGCCGGGAAGATTAACGTAACGCATGGAATCACAGAATTTCGTACTGCTTCGGCGTCGTCACTCGCGTTTGTCGTCGGCACTCTCAGCCTGCCCTGTCGATTGAGCAAATCTGCCGGCGACTTTCGATACCTCGGTTACAGAGGGCGTGCCATCCCAGACCGCCACCAGATATCGCAGATCAAGCGTCTCGCCCGCTTTCAAATAGTATTTCTCGTTTGCAAGGTTCAGTGTAGCCGACAAATAAGCGAAAGGCTGATCCATGGTAAACCAAACCGCCGGATGACGCACATTCCGCGGATGGTCAAACATCGCCACAGTCACAGGCTGGCCTGCTGCCTCCGCTGAGTAAGCGCACCATTCAGCCGGCTTATCGTTTGTAGTAGCCACGCTGTCTCCTCCTGCCGAATTCCAGAACCTACCCCCTTTGTCCATCGACTCAACAAATCGGCAGCCCAGGCCGAAATAATGTCGGCCCCACAGCGTTCGACCGTTGCCCGTTCCGGCAACGTGCAGCCGCGCATGCCAAACGAGCAACGTGGGAAATTCCGGTTGGTCCCGGCAAACCAGCAGAAGTTCACGCTCTTCAGCAAGTTGAGGATTTCCCTGCGCGTCCCGCCAGATAATCGGGTGGACAACGCGGGCGATCGCGTGCCCATCTTCCTGCCGCGTCTCCAGTTGAATCGTGCCTTGGGCGTTCTGCGTCCCGCAACCCGGACCTTCTGCCCAGTAATCCACGTCATCAACACCAACCGCAAACATCAGCCCGTGGTGGTGAACATGATCCGGTGGAGAATCGCGAAGCACGTTAATCCCCTTTGGCGAACACAATGTTTTCACATAACATTTTGGCCCGCCGGCTGGAGCGACATATTCCAGCACGACCCTGCCCCCAAGAGATACTGTCACCCGCCCATCCTGCACCGTTCCCCGGATTTGTCCACGGGAACCAGCACGCGAAGCCTTGGCCGCTGTTGCGTTCCCGGGTGATTGTCCCTGTACCCGTGCTACTCCGCTGACGGTTGCCAACGCAGCCAAAATAATCGGCACGATCAGCGGTAAACGGGAAGCCAACATGACACGTCTTCCTTTCCGAGAAGGATTTGGCGAACACGACAGATGACAACACCATGTTGCCGAAGTTCGACGATAGAATCAAGTGTGCCCGCTGCTCAACGGAACGAAAGCGCTCGGTTTTTGCCAAGTGTCAGGAAGCCGAATTTTCAGTCGAGCGGTTTTCACTCCCGAGCGACAAAGCGCCGAAGAGAGTTGGAATGCTCAATTCACCCCGTGCCGGAGCACCCTTTATGGTCCGAAATCACTCCTGAAGCCACGGCTTTCGCCGCACACGTTCCGGTTCACTGACCGGATGCTCGAACCCGGGTGGCCGTGCCCCGTCAATCGCGGGCGCACTGCGATCTTCGGGAAATGGATCAAAACCGTTGAGGGCCTTTCGCTCGGCTTCGATGGAAGTCATTCCTGCAGGGGTACCGATGAGCGGCGGCAAAGGCGCACACCCTGTCATCCCTGTAGCAATCCAAAAACACAAAAACAGAGCCGATCTTCTCATCGTGACGGGGCAAACGAAACGGCACACACAGGTCAATCAACTGCGGGGAGCCGCGCAACGCCCAGCAATGGTAGCGGCTCGTCAAAAAATGGGCAAGATGTAAAATTTGAAACGCCGTTTATATGGCCACAACCCCACCGGTCACCCCCGGGCTGCTGACACATCCGGGAAACCGCCGAACAAGGCCAACTTGTTGACGTTTTCCATCAACCGGCGAAAATAAGAAAAGTGTTTTCACCGGGAATGTCGGAGACGGTTACCCATCTCTTTGACTCGTTGCAGGAGCCTGACGAATGAAGGGGAACGAAAAACTGATCGCTGTCTTGAATGAGTTGCTTGCCGAAGAGTTGACGGCTATCGTGCAATATATCGTTCATTCCGAAATGTGCGCCGACTGGGGCTACGAGCAGTTGCATGAGGCGGTGGAAAAGCGAGCGATTCAGGAGATGAAGCACGCGGAAAGCCTCATTGCGAGAATCATTTTCCTCGAAGGCACACCGATCGTGAACCGGCTGAACGAGGTCCATGTCGGCCCCAATGTAGCCGACCAGTTCCGTTCCGACCTCAACGCTGAATTAACCGCAGTCCAAGCGTACAACAAGGCAATTGCGTTGGCCCACGAGGTGGGTGATGCGGTCACTCGTGAGTTGCTGGAATCAATCGTGAAGGACGAGGACCAGCACGTGAATTGGCTGGAGGAGCAACTGGCTCAGATTGAACAGATGGGCCTCCAGATTTACCTTTCCACGCAAGCGAAAGGCTAAGCTGAGGCACATCGATGCCCGCTCCTCCTTGTGTGCGAACATTCCATCGCGTACTCGCATTGCGAAGTCAAGGTTAGACGGACATGAACGGGCGTGCAAAGACTCCGCCCGAGTGGAATTCGCTCGGGCGGCTCCCGTTCGCATACTGCGAAGCGCAAGTGCTTGCGCGAGATGAATAACTGGCGCACCACCGAACGCGACCTGCGACAATCTTCCATGACGCGGATTCCTTCTAGGTCGGTTGCCTTCCCTGGATTCTGCACGCAATATAACGTCCAACGGACGCGGACCGATGGAGTCATCCGAGCAATCTTGGAGTAGATCCCATGAGGCTGCAATCGCTTCTCTCACGGGTTTCCGTTGTTTTCGGCCACTGCGCAGCCATGACGATTCT
>NZ_JACIYL010000559.1 GCF_014359955.1 Thermogutta sp.
CATCAGTTGGGCGGTATACCGAAGGACACTTTACCCGTTTGGGTGAGGAGGCATCGTCCATGGAAGCCGACCCAGCCAGTCGCCAGATTCGTCAGGCCATTCGGTTGGTTGTCCTTTTGGGACTGGTGAGTCTACTCGCCGACGTCACCTACGAAGGTGCGCGGAGCGTGGTCGGGCCGTATTTTCAGGTGCTGGGCGCCAGCGCGGCCGTCGTGGGCATTGTCGCCGGGCTGGGAGAGCTTGTCGGTTACGTGCTGCGATTGGGATCGGGCTACCTGGCGGACCGCACACGCCGCTACTGGATGCTGACCCTCCTGGGATACGCGATCAACCTTCTGGCCGTCCCAGCGCTAGCCTTGACCGGCCGCTGGGAAATGGCCGCCGTTCTGGTGGTCCTGGAAAGAACGGGCAAGGCGCTGCGGACTCCGGCCCGAGATGCCATCCTCTCTCACGCCACGGCAAGAATCGGGCGGGGGTGGGGCTTCGGACTCCATGAAGCCATGGATCAAATCGGCGCGATCCTCGGGCCAATGGTCGTGGCAGGCATCCTCCTGGTGGGCGGGTCGTTCCGCACAAGTTTCGCCGTACTGGGAATTCCAGCAATCCTGGCCCTTCTGGTCCTCGCGGTGGCCTGCGTGCTTTATCCCCGTCCCCAGGAACTCGAGACCAAAACCCCCCATCTTCGCGTCAAGGGGTTCTCGCCGTCATTCTGGCTCTATATGATCGGGGCCGCATGTGTGGCTGCCGGCTTTGTGGACTTTCCCCTCATCGCTTACCACTTCGAGAGAATCCGCCTGCTTCCGGCGGAGTGGATCCCCATTTCTTACGCCCTTGCCATGGCAGTGGACGCCGTGGCGGCCCTCGTTTTTGGGCGGCTTTTCGATCGCATTGGGTTTCTGGCCGTCGCTATAGGGGTGCTGGCCTCGGCACTTTTTGCCCCGCTTGTTTTTCTAACGGGAACGGTCGGCGCGGCCATCGGTTTGGCACTATGGGGCATTGGCATGGGGGCCCAGGAGTCGATCATCCGGGCGGCCGTGGGGACTATGGTCCCTTCTGAATGGCGCGGCACGGCCTACGGCATTTTCAATGCCGGCTATGGGCTGGCGTGGTTTGCTGGCAGCGCGTGCATGGGTGTCCTTTACGGTTTCTCACTTCCGGTGATGGTGGCTTTTTCCGTGGCGGCGCAACTCGCCTCGCTTCCTTTCTTTCTGCTTGTGATTCGTGGCGTCAGAAAAGGGGCAAGCTGAATAGCCAGACGGCCATTCAGGAGGGGATCACTGGGGGCAGATCACACACCGGCGCGGAACGGGCCGTATGGACCATGGCTGAACCGGATTCCGGTAGGGCCAAGTCATGAATTGCCCCTACCAACAGATTGCGCCCGCGGTATCTCACAGATTTCTGCAAAGTGGGGAGGGGTCAAGCGAACGCCGGCGCGAAAATTTCGCCGACACTTACCCAGAAATCTGCAAGAGAGCCGTGGGGAACCCATTGCGCCGCAGATGGCATCCGGCTGATCAGATGTAATACATCTGCGTATCGTACTGTCGGGCGCGTTCGAGAAGGTCCGCAAAGGTGATCGAATAGAGCATGTCCCGCTCTTTTCTCTGGATATCCTGCCAGGCCTGGACAAGGGCTTTAACGGCGGGGGAATCGGGAGAAGAACTCACGGCGAAATTGACGTCCGGCTGCTTGTTGCCCTCGACGATGTCCATCACCTGGCCGAGGGTGATTTCCTTGGGGGGCACGGCCAACCGGTAGCCTCCTGCCGCGCCTCGCGTACTTGCCACCAGGCCGGCCGCTTTCAATTGGAGCATGATCTGGACGAGAAACCGCGAGGGAACGGCGTGGCGCTCCGCGATTTTCCTAACCTGGACCGGTCCTCCGGATTCGTAGCGGGACGCCAGCTCCAACATGGCCACACAGGCATATTCCGTTTTGGCGGATATTTTCATATCAACCTCTCTTCCAGGAGAGAGCTTTCCCGACCGTTTTCACGAGCCAATCGTTCACCACGTGTCCTGTTTCAGTCCCCCAGTCCCGCACGCGGGATTTCGCCGGCCATCTAATCAGGCCGCATGGACAGGATTCGTCTCGGGATCGGCAGCCTCCAAACCGCGTCCCTTCCTGGGCCTGCCGACACCAGGTTGCTTGTCGCCCGAATCACCAGCCATCGGTCGTGTCTCGCTGTGTGCTCCAGTGTTCGCGTTTGTTCCACGATCACAGATTCCCGTATGTTGTCGGCGGAGGCGGTGGTGGTTGATCGTCCGCCAGGTGCAACCCGCACTCCGTTTTGCCGGTGCCGCTCCATCGGCCCGCGCGTTCGTCCTCTCCGAACAAAACCGGCCGCGTGCATGGCCAGCAACCAATGCTCGGATAACCCTGGTCGTGGAGGGGATTGTACGGGATGTCCTCTGCAAGGATTCTTTTCCAGACCTCGTTTTTGGTCCATCGGGCAAGGGGATTGATCTTCACCAATCCAAATTTCTTGTCCCAGCCCACGATCGGGGCGTTGGCCCGATGGGGACTCTGATCCCGCCGAATCCCGCTGATCCACGCCCGATAGCCGACCACCTTCCGCTTCAAAACCAGGACCTTCCTTTCGTAGCAGCAGCGGTCCGGATTGGTTTTGTAAACAGGTCCGCCGTTCTGCCGTTCGTATTCTTCCACGGACAGATCGGGTCGCGCAAGTTCCACCTCGATTCCGTACTTCCGAGCGATCCGATCCCGCAGTTCCAGTGTTTCCTTGAACTGATAACCGGTATCCAGGTTGAACACGTGTACCCGGGGCTCCAGCCGGGCCAGGATGGAGAGGATCACGCAGCCTTCCGGGCCGAAGGCCGTCGCCATAGTCAACTTGGGAAAGAACGTATCGATGGCCCAGCGGAGGATGACCTCGGCCGGGGCTTCCTCCAAGATGGTGCTTACCTCCTGGAGTCGGCGGAGCTGATCTTCTGTGGGGGAGAAGACCACTCCTTCTCCGGCCAC
>NZ_JACIYL010000056.1 GCF_014359955.1 Thermogutta sp.
TGCCGACCAACTGATCTTCAAGTCGAGAACTTCACAGACGCAGGATGTGAGCGATCCATTTGCATCGGACTCGGACCCGTCCTTGTCCTGTGCAGCCGGACAGAGAGAACCTGCGGCCAGTAAAGTAGGCGTCGAGGAAAAGCCGCTCGACAAGTCTCTGCCGACACCATGCGGAGCGGCGCAGCGGCAGGAGACATCTCAATCCGAGACGGAGGCGACATTCCAGGCCGAGATCGTGGCCGGTGAGGAAGGTGTTCAAGCCCGTACACCAGCAGGCGCGGCGAGCGACACAACATTGGCCGATGGCCCGGCCCCCTCACCCAGCGAGACCGAGACCACGGGAAGCATGGCGCAAATGGTGACCGGATCTGAACAGTCTGGCACCCAGCAGAATCAACGAGGTTCCGACGATTTTGACTTCGAGACAGCCAACTGTGTTGAGCCGCCAACAGAGGTGGATCATCACCTCTGGCAGACGTTCCTTCAGGAACTGCATCATCGATCACAGGTTTTGCGAAGGTCCGTTACTGAGCTGCGGAAACAGGAAAGCCTCAATCTTTTAAGCAATTTTGATACCGTGGTCGAGCTGGCCCGGACTCTCCACACCATAAAATCGGCTGCTATGGTGGTTCCGGTGGAGGTAGTTGTGCGGGTGACGCACTCCCTGGAAAGTCTCCTTGAAGCGGCTACCCGTTCTGATATCTCCTGGGACATCACAGTGCTTGACAGGTACTGCAACTGGCTGGATCTCTTTCTGAATTGTGCCGGACTGAGCTGGGCGGATCTGAATGAAGTCGGAGAAAATCTGCTTCACGACCTGCAACAGATGATTCCCGCCGAAGCACCGGGGACAACGGTTCAACAGTGACGGGCGAGAGCGGTCTTCGTCCCGGCGAGTTCCTGAGTCGCCGAATAGTCGCGGTCGGTGAAAAATTCGATTTCGAGTGGATAAAGTACCTCGATCAGGGCGGTCGCGGAATGCGGTCGTCGCTCGGGTATCCGTGCGAGAAGGCTCCGCAACAGCCGAACCAGTTCCTGAGGAAGCGTGCCACGCATGGTGCGTGCATTGGGGAGAGGCCAGCTTCGATGCAAGGCGATTAACTGGTCTAACGTCTTCGCATTGAAGGGGCGCCGACCGCAAAGCATTTCGTAAAGAATAATCCCCAGGCTGAAAAGGTCGGACCTGGCATCCGGCCTTCCATCCACAGTCCACCATTCGGGCGCAATGTAATTGAGCGTTCCCGCAATAACTCGGCGGCGATCTTGAATTTCAGCCGGACGAACACAGAAACCGAGGTCGATAAGAGTCACATGATAGTCGGCATTGACGATAATATTCTCCGGTTTAAGGTCAGCATGAATCCAGCCCGCCGCGTGAAGCGCCGCCAGCCCTTCGGCAATCTGGCGTGTCAGCCAGAGGACTTCAGCCGTGGGCAGAGGGGATCGCCGACGGAGCAAGTCTCGCAGGGAGACGCCCTCCAGCCACGGCATGACGATGTACTGCGGCTCGTGTCGTAATTGCCAGGCGAGCACGGGCACGATGTGAGGATGCGTCACGGTTCGGGCAACTTCGACTTCGCGGGCCAGGATGCGCTGGGCAATCGACGAACCGACACATTGAGGGCGGATTGTTTTGACCGCATATTGGGGTGGAGACCCCGGCGAAGCGGATGCTGCCTGCGCCTGGTAAAGCTGTGTCCAGTTGCCTTCTGCTACCTGGCGAATAAGTACCCAGTCGCCGAGCTGGCGCTCGGCAACAGGCGACTCTTGGCAACAGGATCGCTTTGTGGATCCGGCACGCAGAACTGTCATGGCTGACTCGCGACGCTGGGAAGCACACAGCAGGCTGGAACGACCTAGCTCAGACATCGGCCAGCGTGGCCCTGGTGTGAAGAAACCGGCCGTTTAGCCGTCCCTTTGTTACGATTGTCGGCAACGATATGAACGGGACAGCCCGTTCCGCAAACAACACCGGCCTGTCGGTCGCTTCCGGCTCTTGCGGCATATTCCGTACAATAGCGAATTGTGGTCCTGTTCTTGGACAATGAAAAACCTCGGGTGAACGGGAAAAGGACGTTTCCTCCGCTTTTTCAAATGGGATGCCGGGACGAGCACCGATGGTGGGCCGATTCTTTGGTTTGACTCGCCGTGTGAACTCAGAACCTGTGCCAGGCCATTCGTCGGAAGATCTCCTGCGGATTGTGCAGGTCACGAAAGTTTTTCAAATGGGCGAGGTCGCATTAGAAGCCCTGAAAGACGTCAGTTTGGATATCCATGAGGGGGAGTTCCTGGTTATTTTGGGACCGAGTGGCTCGGGCAAGTCCACGTTGCTCAATTTGATCGGGGGACTCGATAGGCCGACCGTGGGCCACGTGTTGTATCGAGGGATGGATCTTTCGGGATTTTCGTATCGAAAACTCACATGGTATCGAAGGGAAGTGATCGGCTTTGTATTTCAGTTTTACAATCTGATCAGCAATTTGACGGCGATGGAAAACGTCATGCTGGCAGCCAACCTTGTTGCCTCCCCGCTGGATCCCTTTGAGGTGCTGGAAAAGGTTGGGCTTCGGGAACGGGCGGACAGCTTCCCCTCCCAGATGTCGGGGGGAGAACAACAGCGGGTGGCCATCGCCCGAGCGTTAGTCAAAAATCCGCCCCTCCTCCTCTGCGATGAGCCGACTGGGGCACTCGACGATGTAACGGGACGGCAGATTTTGCGCTTGCTTCTGGATTTATGTCGCGAAATGAAAAAAACAGTGGTGCTGATAACGCACAATACCGCGATTGCGCAGATGGCTGACCGAGTTGTGCGGCTGCGAAGTGGGCGGATTGTCGAGGTCTTCCACCAACCCCACCCTTTGCCGCCGGAAAGCGTTCAGTGGTAGAACGGCAAAAACCGCTGGGTATGTTTGGGCCCCGATTGCTTAATACGAGCCTATGTTCAGTTTGCTCCATCGGAAACTGTTGAGAGAACTTCTCGCTTCGGGGATGACAGTTCTGGCCATCGTCCTGGTGACGATGGTTGGCATTGCCTGCTTCGTTGCCATGCGGTCAGCGCATCGCAACCTGAGCTGGGCACGCGACTATTATTACTCCCGCGGACGCATGGCGGACTTTTGGATCTCGGTCAAGAAACTCCCGCGGACAGAACTTGCCCGTCTGAAAGATATTCCTGGAATTGTCGAGATCGAACCCCGCATTCGCTTTCCGGTGACCGTCGACTTGCCCGACCAGGACAAGCCACTTGCGGGGGTTGCCCTCAGTTTGCCGGATACCCTTCGTCCCACGCTCAATCAAATTGAGATACTGCGGGGCGGTTATTTTACGGGCACCCAACCGAAGGAAGTGATCGTCAACGACGTCTTTGCACAGGCGCATGGGCTGCGGGTGGGTGACAAGCTGACACTCAATCTGGGGCAGCGGCGGGAGGATTTGACCATAGTGGGGACGGCGTTCAGTTGCGAGTTTGTCTATCCGCTGGGGCCGGCGGCCATCGTTCCCGACCGAGAGGGTTTCGGTATTTTCTATCTCAAGCAAAGTTTTGCCCAGGATGTTTATGACATGGCGGGAGCTGCGAATGAACTCGTGGGCAGATTGACGCCAGCAGGTCGGCAGGCCGTGAGAACCATTCTCGCGGAAGTCGAACGCAGGATAGAAGAATACGGAGTAATCTCCACTATACCGCTGGACGAATATCCCTCAAACACGTTCTTGAGTCAGGAAATTGAAGGATTGCGAACATTCGCTTTTATTATTCCGGCAGTGTTTTTAATCGTCGCAGGAATTATCGTCAATATCGTCATGATTCGACGCATAGAGCAACAAAGGATTGTTATCGGAACTTTAAAAGCGCTTGGGATGGACGATCGCCTCATCGGCTGGCATGTCCTGGAATATGCACTGGTGGTGGGAGCGATTGGAGGTGTGCTGGGATGTGGTTTGGGGCAGTGGCTGGGGGATTCCATGACGCATCTGTATCGGCGGTTCTACGAATTTCCCAGGCTGCCAAGTCGCTGCTATCCTGATTTGCACATCCAGGCGCTGGTGTTGGCAATTTTGGCGTCTGGGGCGGGAGGATGGCAGGGAATGCGACGATCCCTCACCCTGGAACCGGCTACTGCCATGAGGCCGGCCGCACCTTCTATGGGAGGCCGTGTCTTTTTGGAAAAGTTTCGGCTTTTCTGGGAGGTCCTCACTCCGGCGTGGCGGATGGTGGTGCGGTATCTGTTTCGTCATCCTTTTCGAACAGTTGCAGGCCTCGTCACCGGAATCCTGGCCACGGCCGTGATGTCGATGATTCTGTCTCTGGCCGTTGGTATCGACTACCTGATGACGTTTCACTTCGAGTGGGTGTACCGCAGTGATGCAACACTGGTTCTCAAGAACGAGCAGAACGACAGCGTCATGGACGAGGTGCGGCGGCTTCCGGGAGTTCGATGGGTCGAGCCGATTCTGGCTGTCCCCGTGACATTACGATATGAGGCACGCGAAAAGTTGACCACCGTGACCGGCCTGCGGGAGGACCGGTTGCTCACCGTGCCGCGGGATCGGGCAGGCCACGCGATCGCGATCCCGTCGGTTGGGTTTGTGATCAGCCGGCAGCTTGCGCAGGAATTGAAACTTGCGGTGGGAGATAACGTCGAGTGGCGTCCGGTCAAGGGCCGCCGGGATTGGTATCGCTCTCCCATAACATCCATCGCTGACGACTATGTGGGGACGGCAGTCTACGCGAGCATCGCCTATCTCCATCAAGTTCTGGGAGAGGAGTACCCGGTTAATCGAATTCAGATCAGCTTGGATCAAAACCCCCAGCAACGCGTCCGTTTTTTTCAATCGCTTAAAAAACTGGCGGGGATAGAAGAGGTGCTCAATCACGCGGACATGAAAGCTAACCTGGAAAATACGTTGCTGCGTAACATTTGGGCGATTCTTTCTTTCGAAATTGGCTTTGCTGGCTCTCTGTTCTTTGGGGCGTTGCTCAGCGCGGGAGTGATTGCTGTAGAAGAACGACGCCGGGAGTTCGGTGCCCTTTATGTGACCGGTTATACGCCCCTGCAGATTGGCGGATTGCTCGCTCGGGAGCACCTGGTGATTCTGACGCTGGGGCTGATCATGGGGTTGCCCCTGGGCTATGTCCTGACCGATTACGTCGTAGGAACCTATCAGAGCGAGGTCCTCCGCATGCCGCTGTTGTTTCCGCCTCGTGTGTGGTTGCTCACGGCTTTTTGGGGAACGGTGTTTGCGACCGCCTCTCACCTTGTGGTGGAAAACATGATCTGGCGAATCCCGTGGCTGGAAACCATCAAGGCCAACGAGTGAGGGACAGTGAAGATGGCAACTCGGAGAGCGTTTGTGGGAAAAACGGTGCGGGTTTTGGGGACGGTGTTGGTCCTCTGCCTCGTCGGGCTGGTTTTGTATGTTCTTCTTGCCGATTCAAGTCAAGAAAATCAAACCGACGTGGTGCTCTGCCGTCGGGGCACTATCCGGGAGTTTATCAGTGAACGGGGCATGACCCGACTGCCCGAAACCGTCCTGATAAGTATGCCGTTCAACGGTCGGATTGAGGCCATTCCCTGGCGGGAAGGAACAGAAGTGAAAAAAGGCCAGGTTCTCGCTCGGGTTGTACCGGCGGATGTGGAAAACATGCTGGCCGAGGCTCGGGCGGTAGTGGCGCGTGTGGAGGCGGCCATCCGCACCAATCGAGACAATCGGGTGGAAGAAACGGCGCTTCAGCAGGCGCAGCAGTACGTGGAATCGATGAAATCCACGGTGGAGGCGGCAGCGGCTCGGGCCAATGCCAGCGAGGCTCGTTACAACTATGCGGAAACGCGTCTGAAACGGGTAACGGCCCTCGTGGGGTCAGGAGCTGCGTCCCAGGATGATGTCGATCGTGCCGAATTGGCGAGTATTGAGGCTTCACTTGGTTATCGTGAGGATCGCCTGGTCCACGCGGCACTTTCTTCCCTTCAGGCGGCTACGAACCTTTTGCCCACTCTCATTCAGAGGTATATCGAGCACAAATCCCTGGTGGAAGGCGAGCTTCAGCAACAACTGGCGGAAGCCCAAGCACGTTTGAAAATGGCGGAGGAAAATGCCCGACGGGCTGTCATGACAAGCCCCTATGACGGTGTCGTCCTTCACCGCTTTGTGAGCCATGAGCAGTTTCTCACGGCGGGGACCCCGCTTCTGGAAATTGGACGCTGGGAGGATCTGGAAGTGGAAGCCGACATCCTCACGGAGCAGGCTGTTCGCATTCGGCCGGGCATGCCGGTGGATATTTTCCTGGGGGCGAATGAGGACGTGCCAGTCTGTCAGGGCCGGGTTAGCAGGATCTATCCCGCGGCGTTTACCAAATTGAGCTCGCTTGGGGTGGAGGAACAACGCGTGAAAGTTATTGTGGCCCTCACTCCGGAAACGATTGCAAAGCTGCGGGAGCGGTACCATGTGGGGGTTGGCTACCGAGTGCGTGTGCACATCATCACGCAGGAACGGGCCAATGTGCTCATTGTGCCTCGCATTGCCGTGGTACAGCTCGATCAGCAGCACTGGGCTGTGTGGACCCGGAAGGGGGGTGTCCTTCGCCGACAGCCGGTGCAAGTGGGAGTGATGAACGACCGCGAAGCAGAAATCCAAACAGGGCTCAGCGAGGGGGACGAAGTCGTTCTGACGCCGATGAGTCAGTAGCGATGTTAGCTCGTTCTCCGATGGAAAAAAGCAGGGAGATCCGGAGCAGGAAGGAAGAACATCCTGCGGAGCGTTGCCGGGGGAATTGGTCCATGATACGATGGCGGTATGGGAAGTTTGTCGTCGTATGTTCCCCTGGACGGCGATAAGAAGAGGAGATTATCCCCATTACGTCTATGATCCGCCTTTTGCCCCCTCCGAAGTCCGACGAGGATCTCTTCCGAGAATCCACGATGACCTTCGGCGAGCACCTGGAAGAGCTGCGGCAGTGCCTGTTCCGCGCTCTCTGGGGCCTCGCTGTCGGTGTGGTGATCGGTCTGATTTTTGGTAACTGGGTGGTCATGCTGATTCAGCAGCCGCTGGAAAAGGCTCTCACCAAGCATTACGTTCGACTCTCCCAGAGGGAGGTTGCCCGGCAGATTGAGGCGTTACGTGCGGCAGGTGTGGAAACGCCATTCACGGAGGAGGCCGCATCGCAATTTGTCCTGTCGAAGCAGGTGCTTGCGGAAGAGTACCTGGTTTCTCCTCGGGAGTTGGTCGTGCAATTTGCATCGGCTCTCCAGGCGATGCGGAAGAAGTGGCAAGACGATCAAAACGCGGTACGCGGCCTCAGGAAGTTTTTGGAATCGAAGGCCCCTCTCCCGCACGATGTGAATCAGCTCGCACAGCTCCTCCACGGGTTTGAAGCGCTCGAATCGCGCTGGCCGGCTCTGCAGGGTAATACGGGGACGAGCGCACCCTCCGGTGGCTCCGCGGGTTCGCTTTCCTTGAAAGAGATTGCCGCGCTGAAACAGGCGGTTCTATCCGGGAAATCCATCAGCGAGGAGGCCCGGAAAAAGTTAGTGGACGCACTCGGGCAGGTTTATGGCCAGCTTGAGAAAGGAATCGCTACGCTCAGTCGCGAACATGGAGACCTGACAGGCCTGGCCAGTGCGGCTCTTTTGGAGCCGGGACGAGTGGACGATTCCGAATTCATGCACGTATTTCTCTGGAGACCGGCGAAAGAAGATCCACGAGTGCGGGCGAAAAGTTTGAGCGCCCACGAAGCGTTCGCCATCTACATGAAGGCGTCATTTCTCTTTGGCGCGATCATCTCCAGTCCGTGGGTTTTTTACCAGATTTGGTCGTTTGTGGCCGCCGGTTTGTATCGCCATGAACGGCGATTTGTCTATATCTTTTTGCCTTTCAGTCTGGCGCTGTTTCTCGCCGGGGCAGCCCTGGCGTTCCTGTATGTCTTCGAACCAGTTCTCACATTCCTGTTTCAGTTCAATGACTGGCTTGGGATCCAACTGGAGCCGCGAATCAGCGAATGGTTGTCGTTCGTTCTCATCCTGCCGCTGGGATTCGGTATTGGCTTTCAATTGCCGCTGGTGATGCTCTTCCTGGAGCGGATTGGCGTTTTCACACTCCAGGATTACTGGTCGCAATGGCGGATTGCCGTGATTGTCATATTCATCATTGCGGCGATTTTGACGCCTCCCGATCCGTCGAGCCAGCTTCTGATGGCTATTCCCCTCTGCTTGCTCTACTTCGGTGGAATGGCTTTATGCAAATTCTTTCCCCGCAACATCACTGCACCCTCCCGATGATTCAGCGCATTAAACGGGCTCTATCATGGGATCACAGTCCTGAAGCCCATGGTTAAGCCGCGCCGTTAAATTAGCGCGACGTGCAGGAAACTCATCCGCCCACGGATGCCTCGGACGTTCACGCTGGCGGGTTCGGCACGCCGGACTACAAGACCTGGGCGGGCTCGTGAATTACTGCACGCACTTTTGGCAAGTATGGGTGCAAGACTCGATCCCCTGCAGAGGTACTTCGTAAGTTGCCCCCGTTGGTTCATTAGCGACGCAACCGAGCCGTTGCAACGCGGTCAGTAAAATGGATGATCCAGTGCGCGAAACGTTGGAATACGACCTGACAAGGGGCTTTGCGGAGAATTTCCTGGTAGGGGCACGCTTGTCATGCCCAACGAAACGCAAGGCATGGTTTAACGTTGGATGGCGAACGTGACAAGCAGCTCTGCCCGGTTGAATTTCGCTTCCACCCGAACTGTGGTGGACGTTCGCCTTCCGGTTGGCGGAGAAAATTGCGGTGGTTCAGGCACTCTGCCGGTCTTTTAACTTGGGCCACCGTACCCTGGCAGATTTTCAGTGCACTATCGCGCCGGGACAACCCAGACTTTCTCCACCAGGTCGGGGGCGTCCTCCGGGCCAGAAATCTGGACGACCATGGTAGGATGCTCCTCGTCGGCTGTCAGTTCGACTTCGCCGGGTTTTTGGCCTGCCTGCGCACCATTTATGGACACCTGCACGGGTGCCACGGATTTTCCGAGTTTTTGCGTGGGTTGGGCAATAAACGTGACTGTGACGTTGGACGATTTCAGAACGGCACCGCAACGGTAGGTCGTGCCAGGCTTGATGATCATGGCTGCGCTTGTCCAGATTTTGTCATTGCCACGAGTTGTGACTGTCCAGCGGTCCGGGGTATCGACAGGCAAGGTGTGGAGAGTGAAGTCGGGGTTATAAACAAGGTTTTGGGGTGGATCGGTCGGACGCAGCGCGATTTCGATCTCCTTGGTTTCCCCATCGGCGAGGCTTACGGACGCCCTGGACGGTAACGCACCGGGGCGATACACGGCAAGCTCGTAGGCTCCGGACGGCAGGTTATGGAATTCAGCCTGGCCCAACCATTGGTCCGCGGCAGTCGTGCTTTGTACCTGGGTGAGAGTGGAATAGGGGGAGCCAACCAGCACAACACGCGCTTCCTGGTCATTGTTTTCCACGAGCCCGGGGGCTGTCACGCGCACAATGAGATGAGCTCTGCCAGGCCCGGTGCCAGGTTTCAGCCCGAGGGTGAAAACAGTGTACAGAACATCCGCAGTTACACGGGCGGTTTCCAACGCACTTTCCAGGATAATCGGCTCCACCTGAGAGCGGTCCGGATTCGGCTGTGACACAAGCGGCAGGGCTCTTTCCGCACGTTCTTTGGAGAATTCCACGAGGCCTTCAATTCGCTTCAGCAATCCGGCCACGGCCTCGTCATCGGTGTTGCCAAGGAGTTTGGGCCGATATCCTTTGATCGAGATGAGTTCGGCTTTAACCCAGTTTTCCAGCTCCCCGTGGTGAGGACAATTTTCTTTGGCGTGAGGGGGCGCCCCCACGTCTTCAACAAAGTGAACAAGGGGGCCCAGTTGCCGGCAGGCGTTGGTGGGTGTCTCCGTGCGGAGCGCCAACAGGGCACGGCGGAAGTAGGGTTCGAAGGTCACCCTGACCGACGGCATGACATGGCCCACGTGCCTCGGAAGATCAGGAATGAGAAGGAAATCATCGGCGTAAAAGCTTCCCAGATCACGTCCCCGGTGATCGGGAAGCCAGCAGTATTCCTCGAGGGCTGCCACGTTCGACGCGCCGAGCTTCTCCTTGACCTCTTCAAGATTGGGAAGGACTTCCAAAGCCGCCCGCGTGATCTGCGGATGGGGGCCCCATGCACGGGCGACCCCCACGAAAAGCCCGAGGATTCCCACAGCCGCACATGCATACCGCAGCATAGCTCACCTCCAGGTGTTTACCGTTGGTGCCATTTCAAATTCTGCCGCGAGGTTGGACAAAAAATGTTTTGGCTACTCTTTCGAGGAACCAGCCCAGGTGGGCGGGCGGTTGAGCCAATCGATGTTGGAAATGCGGGCCAGGGCAATTTGAAGTGCGTGTGTCCCACTGCGCGCATGACCGCATGCCGCGACTGCGAGATAAAGCTGCTCGGCGAGCGCCAGACCAGGGAGCACGAGTCCCATGCGCTTGGCCTCCTGGATGGCGATGCCAAGGTCCTTGATGAGATGTTCCACGTAGAAACCCGGTTCGAACCGATTTTGGATGATTCGGGGGCCCAGGTTAGAGATGGACCAGCTTCCGGCTGCACCGGAGGCCACAGACTCGATCACTTTATTGAGATCGAGCCCCGCCCGATAGGCATAGAGAAGTCCCTCGCACACGCCGACCATCGTCGAGGCAATGAGAATCTGGTTGGTCATTTTGGCGTGTTGGCCTGCTCCGGGACCCCCGTGATGGACGATGGTTTTGCCCATCAGACGGAAGCACGGCATGACCGCCTCCACAACTTCCGGATGGCCGCCAATCATAATGGAGAGACGCCCCTCCCGAGCCCCCACATCTCCGCCCGAGACGGGAGCATCCAGGGCATGGCAGCCTTTGGACTGGGCAGCCTCGTGGATCTCGATGGCCAGTTTGGGTTCATTCGTGGTCATCTCGACGATGATCCCCCCAGGGGCCAGCCCTTGAAGGACTCCCTGTGGGCCGAGAATCACCTCGCGGACGTCATGCGGATATCCG
>NZ_JACIYL010000560.1 GCF_014359955.1 Thermogutta sp.
TGAACCAGAACAGGGCACAAGCCAATTGGATGATACCCAGATAGTTGAATGAATGCTTGTCGTAGCGGACCAGGATCGCGCGGCACTTGGAAAGCCATGGCATCAGTCGCTCGACCACCCAGCGGCGCGGCTTGTGCTTCCCCTTGCCGCGGCGTACAGGCTTTTCCTCCCGGATCGGTCGGATGTGAGGCACGTAGTTGTGCTTTCTGGCTGCCGCTCGGCCTGTCGGATTGTCGTAGCCTACGTCCAGGCAGAGGTTCTGCGGCTGCTTTTCCGTCGGCTCAGGCCGTACGACCACGATGGCTTCGATAATGGCTTGCAGCAGCCTCGTGTCGTGCACGTTGGCCCCGTCATTCGTTACCCCCGAAGGCACCGCCCTCCCCGTCGCAGATCACGCTGCGCCTGGTGCCTTTTTCGCGGCCAGAACACTTCCAAGATCAGTTTGCTTCGCTCCCACAGGGCGTCCGGGATTTCCCAAATCACGCCCAACGGCTTTCGCTCCCGTGTTTGCTTTCTTCGTCGCTTCGCCATCCTCGGGTCTTTTCCTGAAAAAACCACGATGCCCGAGCTGGTTTCTACCCCGAACCCCCGTTTTGCCGAAACATCAGTTTTCGGATAATTTCTAAATGCTCTTTATAATGCTGGCCAGACAGATCTACTCACCGTTTTGGCTGTTCGCCGCCGGTTCTTGGAAACACAGGATCAAGAACTGGACATAACCTGGGCCCTGACCCAGACTTACGCGGACCTCCTGGAGGCGACGGGTGGTATCGGGTTACTCGACGATGGCAGCGAAAGCCCGATGCCGACAAAAAGTCCAACGGAAGGCGCTGTTCACTGACCTCCGGCAGAGTTTCCTAATATGCCGGAGAGGTGGCTCCCGCAGGGAAAAAGAAGGGCTGCCTCGGGGCGTATGTCGAGTCGGAAAGCCCGACAGGAGACGAATGGCGGTTGTTTTCAAGGCCCGGCCTCGGCGTATGGAATGGGTGATTTGATTGTCTCCCCCGTCTTGCGGCAATTGGCGTTTCCAGCCCCCTCGTAAGCCTCATCTGTGACGCCCAGTAGATCCAACGCAGAGGGGGCTCCTGAGACCGCCACCTTTTCGGGAGAACTCTCTATGACCCCCGCCCGCAGGGGATACGGTCATCCACTTATCAGCGGCCGTCCGCCCCTCAAAAGATGATGGCACAACGTGCGGCACACCGGTTGCACAATCGTGACAGAGCAGGCACCGACGGCAGATGGCACAGTCGAGAAGAGCGTGTCAGCAGGATTCCGGAAACCGAAGACCTGCAACCCGGCCACGTCGCAACTTATTGCTACAACATAACTTGATGGAGGCGGCGGGAATCGAACCCGCGTCCCGTGACATTTCGGCACCAGCTTCTACGTGCGTAGTCGGTCTTTGTCATCTCGCCGCCAGAGCTTCCGGCCGACAGGATCTCCAGCGACCAGCCGAGGACAGGTTCTGATCCCGGGCGTACTCGGCATGACCCGGGACGAGTCGGATGAGGTCGGCCGACTTTCAGGCCCCTCCGACAAGAGCCCTCAGTCGGGACTGCCGTTTGCGATTAGGCAGCCAGAGCCAAGCTGTGGTTGGCACTTATTGTTTGATCGGCTTTTAACGTGGGCCACCGATCAACCACGGCACGCCACTGGTACCTCAACCTGTCCGGTCGAGTCCAGTTCGCCCCCATGGCTCTCTTTTATTATATACCCCCGCGGGGATCGTCAATTCACAAACAGCCGAATTGCAACCCCCTGCAATCCCCCCGAATGGGCAAACAGAGGAAGCATGTTTAAGACTTGGAATGGCTCCCGCCCAGTTTCCCCCTTACAGACTGGCATAGCACCACCTGACTAATCCAATTATTTTGTTCCGCAGATGGAACAAAGACCCATCGTAATGATGGTGCGATTCGTGAACTGTCCCTACCGTTGAACCACGAATTGAACCGAGCCGTTGGAGCCCGGTCGGTCAGATGGATGATCCGCACGTGAGATTGTGGACCCAGCGAGCAGGCCCCTCCAAACGTGTCTTCGGGGAGCACTCTGGTTATGGCCCCCGCAAGGCGGCGCATGGTCTCGCCTCGCAAAGCGAACGTGACACGCGCGCCTCCGAAAGTGGAGCAGACAAGCGCGCTCCTTGGGTCGAATCTCGCTCCCAGAAAAACCCGCAAAAATGTTCGCGTTCCCATTGGTAGGGAAAAAGTGCCCAAGAGTCAGCCGCTCTGCTGGTTGCTCCGTATTGGTGGCAGAGCGTACAATAAAACATTTGTTTATTGCACGGCCTGCGAAAGACCGCTTCCTAAACTACAAGCTAAGCATTCGAATTGTCGGAGAAACAAACTGTTTTTGCCTGAGTGTGAGGGATGGAACGCTGAAGCCGGTTATGCTTGACCCTCCATTCATAGTGAGAATTCCACCTGCCGCGTGACTACCGTCCTTTGTTGTGACCTTTCGCCGAAACAATTTTCAGGTGGCCGTTTAATAATGTCGAGTCTTGTCCACACCGTGAACTACGTGAACAGTCAACGTCACACGGAATGCCCAAAGCCATCAGCGAACCGGCAGCGTTTCTCTGTGTAAGCGTCCCCTGCCCAGCCGTGAGACGCCTGCCATGCGACTTCTAAGCAGGAATGCAACCCGCGTCGTTTGTGGATAATTCCATGGATGTGCAGATGAAAGAGAATCGAGGGTCGACACACCTTTCTCCCGCCATCCCACGTGGTGGTTTTTTCGCACGGTACAACCTGGTTATTCTTTGCTGCGTGTGCTTTCTGATCCCCTTCATGTGGGTGGGAGCCGACCGTGCGCTTCTGAGCAACAAGAATGATGTGAAGTCGTGGCTCCCTGACACCTATCAGGAAACCGCCACGTTTGAGTGGTATCGGAAGCATTTTGAGAGCGACATGTTCATTCTGGCAAGCTGGGAAGGCTGTACCCTCGACAGCCCGAAGCTGGAGCTCCTGTCTCGTCGTTTA
>NZ_JACIYL010000561.1 GCF_014359955.1 Thermogutta sp.
GAGATAAAGCGGACCAGACTTGTGGCGGACGAAGAAAATCGTGTCCTTCTTAAGCGCTGCAATCGCATTAAGATCGCCGTCATTGGCATAGACCAGCAAGACGTCCGCACTCTGGACATCCTCCATGCCGCTCAACTGTCGCGCATCCTTCGTCGCGGTGAGAGGAGCAAACTCCACAGGAAAGTCTGCGGAGGCTTGAAGCTGCTTCAGTTCTTCCCGGATTCGCGCAACCTCCTGACTTGCCGCTTCTTCGGTTTGAATACCACCCCAGGGACGCCAACTCGTCTGGGGACGCCGTTGATAAACGCGGTACAGGAAAACGGGTTTTACCTTCAAGGGTTGTCGTGGAGGAGGCATGGGCAGATCGGGGGCCTGAGCGGCGAGGCTGCCCCAGCTCAAACCTGAGAGGAGAGTCGAGCCGATTGCCGCGCTTCCCAGAAAAGCCCGCCGCGTGAGAGTGGCCAGGCTGCTCAGACTGCTGGTCTCATGACATGGGCAGCAACGGGGACCAACCTTTCCCGCTAGACAGTTGTGTTCCAACGCCATGGCTCACACCTCCCGGAAAAATCGTTGAACTTTCTCCTCTGATTTTCAAACCCGTATCCCGTTCCCAGACCGCCTCCGTTATATCGCGAGCCCAAGCGTGCTGCAACTCAGCGGGACGACGCGCGTTCTCCGTCGTCACACCGGGAGGGGAAAACCGGTATTGCCTTCCCGGGGAGGGGAGAGAATAGCGAAGCAAGTGCTCCAGAGCGATCCGGGCATGGAACCCGAAGGAGATAATCAGGAGTGAGATCCCACTGTTCGGAGAAACTCCTCAAGTAACCCACGATTGGCCGCCGCGACGTACGGGCCACCCCTTACACCCAGCGGCTTGCCCTGGAGGTTGGTCACTACTCCACCGGCTTCCTCAATCAGAAGGCTTCCGGCGGCGACGTCCCAGGCTTTGGTGGTCAGAGCCCATGACACATCGAAGCGTCCTGCCGCCAGGTAAGCCATGTTCAGCGCAGCCGAGCCTGTCCGCCGCAAGGAAAGGCAGTGGACCGCGGATTGCACCATCCAGCGAACGTCCGCTGACTCGGGCGTCACCCGAGGCGGAAGGCCAATCGAAATCAGGGCCTCCCCAAGGGTCGCCACCGAACTCACGCGGATGGGCTTCCCGTTCAAATAGGCACCGCCGCCCCGCACCGCGGTGAAGCGTTCATTCAGCATGGGATCCAGAACCACACCCACAAGAATCTCATTCTTGCATGCTAGAGCCAATGAGATCGAAAAAAAAGGCACACCATGAACGTAGTTGGTGGTGCCGTCCAGAGGATCGAGAATCCAGAAGTACGTACTGTCTTGCTCTGCTGGAAAGTCACCTCCTTCCTCGCCGAGGAAACCGTGGTCGGGAAACTCCCTCCGAATCGTCTCACACACCACTCGCTGCGATTCGGTATCAGCCTCCGTCACAAAATCCGCATCTCCTTTGAGCCTCGCCTCGACACGACCGAATTTATCTCGCAAAACCTCGGCTGCAAGATCCACAGCTCTGTTCGCGACATCCAGGAAATGTTCCAGCTCCTTCGGTTGCACACTCAGAGGTTCCATATTTTTTAAGAATCCTCCTCTCATTCATTGATCACAACTATCGCCACTACTGAGTAAATTGAATCATTTTTAAACGCGATGCACGGAAATACTACCGCAGGTGTGATGCGGTCGCGCCATCGCAAAGATTGACTACGTAGGAGTTGGAAACCGGTTGGCCACCTAGACTGCACGCAGCACAAATACCACGTCTTCTGTCTGATCATCCACAACGATCGGGTCGTCAATGCGGTAGGCAAAGTCGTAGGTGGCCGCCACCTCCCATCCTCCGGCTTTTTTCAATAGTCGCAAAAACTGGTGACGGTCGTAGGTGCGGAAAATGAATTCGTCAGCAATCCGAAAGCTATGGCTGGGAGTATAAATATCGAATTGGAGATAAACTCGTTCTTTACGATGCTCCCGATCGAGGCTGATCGTCTTCATCCAGGAATTAACCTGAAGGTGCCCCTTGCGTGCCACCCAGGCCTCCTCCGTGCAGGTCGGCGGCCGATTGGGAGTAAGGTGAAACCCAAGGACATACAGCCCTCCCTTTCGAATGGCCTGCCGCATGCACTGAAAATGAGAAACGGCTGCCCGGTCATCCGGTAAATGGCGAAAGCTATTGATGGTGTTAAAGGCGGCATCAAATTTCCGTTTCACGCGGAAGTTTGTCATATCCCCAACCCAAACCGTTGAGGGATAACCATACCGATTGAGACGTTTATTGCAAAATGCCACGGCTCTGGGATTGATATCCAGGCCTGCCACATCAAATCCCTGGCGTGCTAAACGGATGAGAAGGCGGCCGGTCCCGCATGCCGGCTCGAACACGCGCCGGACGGGAATTCGCGCGTAACGTTCAAAGCAGGCTCGCAAGAATTTGATTTCTGCCTGACAATCTGCACCGAATAAAACGTCATAATACTTGGGATAGTCGTAAATATTGCCACGAATGGTTTCCATTGAAGATAGTCTCGTTGCACTTTTGTGCCGTCGTCACACAATACCCGTCGGGCCCGGTTTCGACGGGAAGTCGTTCAGGTGGGGAACATCGGCTAATCAAGCTCTCGCATCGCGGCGAGGACCCGATGCACCTCATCTTTGGTATTGTAATGCACCATCGAGAGGCGCAGCAGGCCCTCAGGTTCCAGGCCCAATCTCTCCGTTAAAGGAAGCGCATAGAAATTCCCGTGCCAGACGAAGATTCCCCTGGTCGCAAGGAATTCAGCCAACTCACGCGGAGAAAAGCGTGCGTGGGTGATGGCAATGGTCGGCAAGCGCTGGTGGAATCTTTCTTGCTCTGTGATTCCCCAGATTCGCACGTCAGGCAACTGCTGAAGTCCTTCGATCATTTCCCTGACCAGCATTTCTTCGTGAGCCTGGATGGCCCGGAAACAAGCGTCGAGG
>NZ_JACIYL010000562.1 GCF_014359955.1 Thermogutta sp.
TCCAGAAGACGAACGTTTGGTGACGATTGAGGATTCGGCCGAGTTACGCCTCCAACGAAAACACGTGGTGAGTCTGGAAACACGCATCGCCAACGCGGAAGGCCGGGGCGAGGTGACACCCCGCGATCTGGTCCGCAACGCCCTGCGAATGCGGCCGGACAGAATTATCCTCGGCGAGGTCCGCGGCGCGGAAGCCCTCGATATGCTCCAGGCCATGAACACGGGGCACGAAGGATCCCTCACCACCATCCACGCCAACGATACCCGCGACGCTCTCTCACGCCTGGAAGTGATGGTGGGAATGGCGGGATTCGAGCTGCCAGTACCGATTGTGCGTCAGTACATCGCTTCCGCCATCACACTCGTTGTACATCTGGCGAGATTAAAAGGCGGTGTACGAAAGGTGATGCGGATCTCGGAAATTGTGGGCTTCACCAATGGGGATTATGAACTTCAGGAACTGTTTGGTTTCCGTCAGGAAGGTGTGGACGAAGAAGGGGTGGCCAAGGGACATTTCTACGCTACCGGCAACGTCCCGCGCTTTCTGACTCGCCTGGAAGAGCAGGGCATCTTCCTTCCCGAGTCGCTCTTCACAAAACGCCTCATCGAAACCACGAGCAATCGCTCTTGAAAAGGAGGTTTCCATCGATGCCATGGCATGAATGGCTGTATCCTGTTCTGACATTCACCACCGTCAGCGGACTTCTGCTTTTGATCGCACTACGCTTTCTGGGGAAACAGGCGTCCGGGCAGAAGGACCGGGAGGATTTCGATCCGGCGGACCTTGTGTATGTGTCGCCGGAAAAAGCTGCCCGAACTCGTCTGGACCGGTGGTTTTATGAACTTTTGGAAGCCGCGGGAAGCACCCTGGACCGCACCACGGCCAGCATAATCCCCGCAGCGACGGCGGTTCTGGGTGCTGCCGTGTGCCTGGTTCTGTTTGATGATTTCCTCCTGGCCATGCTCGGGACGTTGGTCGGGGCCGTGATTCCTCTGGCGTGGTGGAAGTTCCGAGCGTGGCGACGCATCACTGCGATGCGCAAGGAGCTGCCCTCCACGCTGGAGTTATTTGCGGATGCCGTGCGGAGTGGGCTGTCGCTGGAACGTGCCGCGGTCCTCGCCGCTGAAGAAAGCAAAGGCCCGCTTCAAAACGAATTCCGCTGGTGTGCCGCCCAGCTTGAACTGGGACATTCACCCCAGCGGGTTATGGAACGCATGTCTTATCGGATTCCGCTGCCTGAATTTCGGATTTTTGCGACTGCGGTCCTCGTCCATCGCCGAACGGGAGGCGATCTCGCCAATCTCGCCAGTCGTCTCGCTCGTTCGGCGCGGGAGCGTTCGGAATTCCGCGGACATATGAAGGCGGTGACCGCGGGCAGTCGGCTTTCCGTGCTCGGACTGACGGTGGGTATTCTCATCGCGGTGGCGGTGCTGGGCTGGTCCCGGCCGGAGTACATCCAGCAGTTCCTCACTCATCCCCGCGGACCCACGTTGCTTGCCATCGCGGGATGCCTCCAACTGGTGGGGCTCCTGTGGGTCTGGCGCATTCTTCAGGTGAAATACTGAACCCCAGAGCTTTTCTTCCGAACAGCTTGTCGAATTGCGGATTGTCAGAGTAAGAAAAGTCGTCGACTCATCATATTCGTTGAGGTATCGATTCTATGACGCCGATTGACCTGGGTTCCTGGAACGAGATCATCACCCTCTGGAACGACTGGGGGCTTTCCCTGTTGGCTTTTCTGAGTGTTTTCGTCGTCGCGCTGCTGGTGCGAAAAATCTGGCTGTGGCGGCGGACGAAGGGTACTTCGGAGAATCCATCGACAAAGCCCCCAATCATTGATCCCGAGCTGGAAGATGACGGCGCTTTCGGGGCTTTAACACCGGCTTTGGCTGCCCAGATTCCAGAATCCGCCAAGGAAACACGGGATTTCCAGCTTCTCTTGAAGCAGGCGGGGCTGTACCATCCGGCGGCTCGTAACACAATCTATGCGTTCCGTTTCCTGCTGCTGGTCACGCCGCTCATCATTGCCGGGGTGTGTGCGGTTCTGGCCGATCCTCAGTGGACCTGGCACATTCTCGGGGTGGGACTTTTCAGCGGCGTGGTGCTATCGATTATCCCCAGACTTTATGTGTACTTCCGGCGGAAGGCGCGGTACGAGGAGATCCGCAGCGGCCTGGCCGACACGGTTGACATGCTCAGCATGTGCCTGACGGGCGGCCTCAATCTCCTGGATAGTCTGGAACATGTGGCCGGCCAGATGGGGGCCTATCCTGCACTTGCTGAGGAGCTTAGGCTCGTCAAACGCCAGGCGGAGGTGAGCAGTCTCAAGCTGGCCCTGGAGGACCTGACCCGCCGGGTGGACCTGCCCGAAGTGCGGCAACTCGCCGCCGTGCTTGCCCGGGGAACCCAATTGGGCAGCCAGCTCGCCAGCTCCCTTCACGATCACGCGGATCACCTCCGCGTCTCTTTGCGGCAATCGGCCCTTGCCCGGGCCAACAAGGCCCCGGTCAAGCTCGTCCTGCCGATTCTGTTCTGTCTCGCACCGGCCGCCCTCATTATCCTCACGGCCCCGGCTATCTTGGAGTTGCGGAATTTCTTCGCCGCTGATACCCGGAACAGTCCGGCTGCGCAGGGTGTCACGTTCGGAACAAATAGCGTGATCGAAGCGATGAAACAGCTCGATCAGAAAGTGAATGTGGGCGTCCCGGTTGTTTCCGGGCAACCGCCGCTGCCGGAGTGATGTCCGTTCCTAATTGGTAAATTCGTCAAATTCAATACAACCGCCAGATGAGCACCGCCCCCAAAATGTGGGGCGGTGCTGTTTTTTGAGTCTTCCCGTTTCTGTCGGCACGAGCCCTCGATCCCCCACAAAGCCCATCGTTTGGCCGGAAAGCTGGATAGTATCCGCCGGAAAGTAAAACCGCCAAATCCCTCCCCTTTCACGCGATTCTCACTGCCAAATGTAAGCTAAGTTTTT
>NZ_JACIYL010000563.1 GCF_014359955.1 Thermogutta sp.
CTCGTTCATCGCACCTTTGTATACGCGCCACCGCCGCGTGAAAAATCGGCCAAAATGTTCGATTTCCCTAACGGTGAAGCGTTTGAAGTGCCCAAATTCATTCCCCGTGATCTGGCCACTATCGGGATGGGCTACTGCAACCTCCTGACTGGGTTTGACAACATTGGGCCGGTGTTCGACCAGGTCATCGGCGAGGGGGAAGAAGGTGTCTGGGACGAAGTTCTTGCCGGCCTGAAAGATGATCCGCAGGGGCCGCAGATCGACCTGCGCAATGAATTGTTCGCCCACTTTGGCGAAAAGGTGGCCATGTTCACGGCCTACCGATTGCCGATCACGACCACAAGCGAGCGCATTCTCATTGCCATCGAAGTGAAAGATGAGCAGGCCGCCGCAAAGGGAATCGCCAAGGTCTTTGCGAATGACAAGCATTTCCGCGAACGCGAGCACAAAGGAAAAGTGATATGGGAGCGGAAACCTCCCGAAGCACGCGCGGTGCCGCGTATTGAACTCGGTGGTGTTCCAGGATTGGCGCCACCCGAACCGAGCGACAGCGAGGAGACAGAGCCACTTTTCCCCAACACAGCAATCACGGTTTACGAGGGCTATCTTCTCATTGCATCGCACTTCGACTACCTCACTGAGATCCTCGACTTGCAGAGCGAGCGCGAGACGATCGCGCGGAACCCGGATTTCGTGGAGGTGATGGAAACCATCGAGAAATTGGGGGGGAAACAGGCGTGTTGGCGGGGATTCTCACTCACGGATGAGGAATACCGTCCCACGTACGAACTCATTCGGCAGGGAAAAATGCCGGAAAGTGAGACGATGCTGGGACGTGTTTTGAACACGATCTTCGCGCCCCCAGAGAAGGGAGCCCTCCGCAAACAACGGATCGATGGAAGCAAACTCCCAGAGTACGAGGTCGTACGGCGCCACCTGGGGCCGGCGGGTGTCTTCGCCGTGACGGAGAATGACGGTTGGTTTATCAAGGGTTTCACCCTGCCCAAGAAATGATCGGCCGTCTGCGATTCCCGCGAACGGAGCCGCGCCCGGCGGACAGTTGGGGTGCTGCCCCCGGCAGCGCTGAACGTATCCGAGATTGGCACGCACAGGTTTTAGCAAACGATGGTCAGCCCGGTTCTGGTTCTGCTTTGTGGGATCGGCCTTGTCATTCTCCTCATTGTGGTTGTCCGGCTCAATGCTTTTCTGTCCTTGATGTTAGCCGCCTTTGTGGTGAGCTTGCTGGCGCCGGGTGACTGGGGGGAAAAGATTTCCCGCGCGACAGCGGCTTTTGGTACGACGGCCGGCAACATCGGAGTGATGATCGCGCTGGCTGCGGTTATCGGCAAGTGCCTGATGGAAAGCGGCTCGGCCGACCGGATCGTTCGCACCTGCCTTCGCGTTTTGGGAGAACGCCGTGCCCCGATCGCTCTGATGGCGAGCGGCTTTGTACTGTCGATTCCCGTTTTTTTCGATACCGTCTTTTACCTGCTTGTCCCTTTGGCGCGATCCTTTTCTCGCATGATGCGATCGGGATACGTGCTGTCGATCCTGGCCATTGGAGCCGGCGCAGCCCTCACCCATACCCTCGTGCCCCCCACCCCTGGTCCGCTCGCTGTAGCGGGACTCCTGGGTGTGGACGTGGGACATATGATCCTCATGGGGATCCTCGTGGGAGTTCCAGCTGCGGTACTTGTCTTTCCGTTCCTTAATGTGCTCGAAAAACTTTGCCCATTGCCGGTCCGACCGTATCCGGGTGAACAAGAAACCGCGCCTCGTTCCGACCAGGCGTTGCCACCTTTCTGGCTGGCCAGTGCCCCGGTTGTTCTGCCGGTTATCCTGATTTCAGCCAATACGATCTTGAAGGTCCTCGCGAAACAAAACCTTCAGTTCGGCCCGGCAGCCCTTGTCGCTTCAATCCTGGGAGATCCCAGTCTGGCTCTTTTTCTCGCCGCCATTGTGGCGATGGGCACAACAGTGTGGAGCCGCCGCCTTTCATTGACGGAATTGGGCCGAATGACGGAAGAGGCCCTCATGAGCGCTGGAATGATCATTCTGATTACCTCTGCGGGCGGCGCCTTTGGTGCCATGTTACGGCAAACAGGGATCAGCGAGAACGTGGGACAATTTGTCGAATCCCAGTCGCAGGCCGGTGGGCTTCTCCTGTTGGTGATCGGTTTTCTGGTGGCGGCCGTCATGAAAACAGCCCAGGGCTCCAGTACCGTGGCCATGCTCACCACGGCCGGGATTATGGGTTCGCTGTTCAAGACACCGGAGGCCCTGGTCCAGTACCTTCACTGCCATCCCGTCTATTTGGCCCTTTCGATCGGTGCCGGTTCTTTGGTGTTTTGCTGGATGAACGATAGCGGATTCTGGGTTGTTGCGAGAATGAGTGTCTGGAGCGAAACCGAAGCCCTCAAACTGTGGACGGTGACGGCCGCCCTGGCGGGAGTGGCCGGTTTTCTCGTCACTTTTCTCTTCGCATGGCTGCTCCCGGGGGCGTTCTTTGCCGGCTGAAGAAAATCTGAGTTTGCCCCATGGCAAAGTTCTCGTCCGGCTAACGGCGAGGTCGAACAACGCGGCCCGTGCTCGTTTCGATTGTCACCCAGAAAGGATGCTGTCTGTCCCAGCGACGAGCCACGTCGTTGAGAAGGGTTTCCACATCCGGCGATATGTCGCGTGTATCGAGACGCCGGGCATTCACAAGAATCGTTGAACGCTTGTCGAAATCGATGATCTCCGGATTCAGACCGATGGTTGCCTTCGCCGCTCCCACTTGAAGCATCACGGTGTTTTCGCTGGGAATCCGCCCACGCACGATGAGCGGCGTCGGATTCGGGGGAGGCCAGGAAAGGGGCGGTTCCACAACGGCCGGCGGCATTTCATCGAGTTCCACGTACCAGAAGAAATTGTCGAACAGACGCATCGTGCGGGCCGTAAAATCCCGGGGGGCCGGGTCCCTCTGCTGATACGAC
>NZ_JACIYL010000564.1 GCF_014359955.1 Thermogutta sp.
CACCGCTGCCAGGGTGGAATGACCGACCACGCCACGTGGTGGCAGCGTGCCCGGAGGGCCTTCTCCGTTTCCGTGGACAGGGGCTCGTCCGCCAGGAACGCAACGTCCAGATCACATCGCTGAGCCAAGTAGTCCAGCCAGTGAAAGGATCGAATCCTGTGGCCTCGATTCGGAGGATAAGGAGTACGATGAACAAGGTAAAGCAGCCTTTTCCTGGTATTCATTCGACCGGGGTGAGGCAGGGCGTCAACATCTTCGGTTGTGGGCAGTGGCCAAGCCAGTAGTTCAAAGCGGTTTCCAGTGTGCCCCAGTTGAAATGGTCGAGCAATCTGGACAGCTTGTGCTCCGTTTTCGCGAGGTTGACATAATGGCGAAACCGTGCAGGCCAACGTAAGCGAGGCATCCGGGGTTGTTCGGGGTCCAACTCCCACGGATGGATGTATACCACAACCGGTCGGCCTTCACGATGAATTCTCCGGCACAGTGCTCGTGTGAGCCAGTATGGGTAAAGCCGAAAGTAGCCTCCGCCAGCTACCGGGAAATTGATGCCTGAAATTCGCACCACACTAGCCGGAACTTCCCAAATCGGCCCGGCCTGGGTTCGGATCTGGAAAGGAGCTATGGGCGCTTTAGGCAGTCCGTAACGGTCGTGAAATATCGGGAACACACTGGAGTCATAAAGAATCCCTTCTTCAGCCAAGATCTCAAACGCCCAAAGTGATTTTTCGGTGATCGAAAAACTCGGCGCGCGGTAAGCGGTAACTGCTGTACCAGTGATATCGCTGAGGATCTTCATCGATTCGCTGAGGTCACTTCGAAACTCCTGCGGGGATTGATTGTAGATGAGCTTGTGCCAGGTACTGTGCGACCCGACTTGATGTCCCGCGCTGGAAATCTCACGAATCAACCGGGGCTGCCTCCGCGCCAACCACCCCAGGACGAAAAAGGTCGCCTTGACCTTGCGGTCTGCAAACATTTGGAGAAGTTTCTGAACGGGGAGAGCCACCCGCGACGCAAAAGAATCCCATTCAGTGCGCGAAATCGTGTTTTCAAAATTGGATACCTGGAAAAACTCCTCGACATCGACCGTAAGAATGTTCAGGACATCGGCCATACCGACAAAGCATCATCGAGGTTTTCGGACGGGTGTCCATTGGGTGGAAAATGCATGGCGATGCCCATTGTGCGGCTTGGAAAGTGAGTGGGACACGGCGTCAGTATAGGTCTTCGGCATGTTCGCCTCGGGGGTGGTCCCGCTTCGCATCCAATGGGGAATCCGCGGCGTGCGGGTCAACCCAAGCCATCGTGCGATTTTCAATCCCGGGAGCCCCACCAGTTTAAGCGCGGTACAGAGGAAAATCCGCGCGTCCAGCCAGATATTTCCCCGTTCGATGTATTCCAGATCCAGAACCAGCTTCCGCCGAACGGAATCCAGATCGGTGTCCGGTGGCAAATTGATTTGTGCCAGCCCCGTGATGCCCGGCAGCACAGCGCAGCGCTGCAGGTATCCTGGGATTGCTCTAGCAAGGACCTGGGCGAATTCCGGTCGTTCCGGTCGCGGTCCGATGAGCGTCATTTCTCCTTTGAGCACATTCAAAAGTTGAGGCAATTCATCCAGGTGAAATCGGCGGAGGATTCGGCCGACGGGTGTGATCCGTGGATCGTTTTCGGCCGTCCAAACCGGTCCGGTTTCCTTTTCTGCATCGCAGTACATTGTGCGGATTTTGTAGATCCAGAAGAGCTTGCCATTTTTTCCCACCCGTAGTTGTCGGTAGAGGCCTGGCCCGGGACTCGTCAGGCGGACGAGAAGAACGAGAATCGCCGTGATTGGCAACACAATCGGGGTCATGCACACCGCGAGGCACCAGGCAATGCCCGGTTGCCATTTAAAATAGGCAGACGGACGAACAGCGGGGACTTCCGGGTGGGTTGGGGCTTCAGATGCCGAACGAGGTTCAATGTCCGCAAGAATATATGAATTGGGAAATGAAGTCACACGCCGGGGCAAGACGCTCATCGTTGCAGAACTCCCTGCTGCGGCAATTTCACCGGCCAAGACGCGTGAATACCAGGTCCCTCTGCCCCAACGTTCTGTTCCGCAAGCTGCTCACTTTCCGCTCAACCACTTTAAATGGTGGACTCAACCAAGTCAACTATTTCATACCGATCATCCCTTTTTTCCACTACCCAGTCCATGAGTGCCCGAGACAGAAGCTTCTGTCGAAGTTTCGCGAAATCAGGACCAGAAGTGTTGAAGAGTCATTCGGTCGGCGGCATCACAACCAAGCCGGAGTTTCTCTGGCAACCAGTTTTCGGACAAGGCCAACGGAACGAAACGCGTACCGCTCAGCACTCATTGGCAATCGGTTCCAGCTCGACAAGGTCGGCCAACAACGAGGCCCCCTGCTGGATGAAGGAAACCATGACGATGAACCTTTCTTCGCCATGGCGTGAGACGACGACGCCTTCGATGCCGGCGAGGGGACCTGACCTGATTCGTACGCGGGTGCCCGTGGTAATTCGGGATTCGGGCAGGAGCGGAAGTCCCGAGGCGATAAGCCGCTGAATGGAACGCAGCTCGTTGACCAATGTCTCTTTGTCAGGTACTTCGATACATTTCGACACGCAGTTCGTCGTGACAGCGCGATAACGGTCCTCGTCCTGTCCGCAAAGAAACACGTAGCCCGAAAAAAGAGGGATATACGAGGTAAAGATGCGACCTTTAGGGGTCTTCGTCCGCTTGGGTACCAACGGGCAATAGTGGGCAATTCGGAGTTCACGAAGGCGTTGCATCAGGATCTTTTCCTGGCGTGCCTTCGTGTAAAGTGCCCACCATCGACCTTCCATGGCCGACGAATGCCCCTCGTCGAGCAGGTTTTCCGGAAAAATATCGGGCTCTTTGGGCCGAATCGGCATTGCAGGAGGGCGGTCCAGCAAAGGGCTTGCGCGTCAATTTGTGTCCCTGTTTCAAGTA
>NZ_JACIYL010000565.1 GCF_014359955.1 Thermogutta sp.
AAACGGAAAAGGCCCGACAGGACCTGAAGCTGGAACTGGAAGTGCTGGACCGTGTCCGCCAATTTCGTCGGGAACATCGCCTCAAATCGGAGACCCGAGACCGCCTGAAAAAAGCGATGGGTGAGTGGCAGCGCCTCCTCCAGGAAGAAGCCGCACTTCAGGCGGCCGCAGAACAGTTTCCCGCGTTTTTGCGGAAGGCCACCCCGGAAGCACGAAAACGGTGGTATGAACAATTGCAGGACTACCGGGACCTGGCCCGGGATGTGACCGAGAGAGCCCGGCGACTCGCTTCTTCCAGTCCCCAGGAGCGTTTTGCCGACGTTTGCCACTGGCCGGAAGACGCACCCCAGCAAATCGAGCGTCTTCAACAAGAAATGGACCATTTGAAAGAGGCGGAGGAAAGGCTCGACCAGGCTCGGCTGCAGTGGCAGCGGGTTCAGCCCGTCATCGATCACCGACGCCAGCGGCCAGTGGTTTTGGGTGGGGCTGTCCTCGCGGGCGGAGTTGTCGCGGCGATTTTGTGGGTGCTCGGGTACGTCCTGCTGGGGATAGTTGCGGGTTTGCTTGTGGCGGTGGCCGCGGGATGGGGCATTTCCCGGGTTTATCGACCCACATGCTGGCCGGCAGAGTACACCGCTCGCCAGCAGGAAGTCGAACAGTGCGAACAGGCGTTGCGTCGGACGCGGGAAAGCGTGGAACAAGTGTGGCGCAGCATCGAAGCATGGGCCGGAACCCGGGATCTCAGCCAACTCCTTCAGGGATTGGGACGGTACCGAACTTTCCTGGAGACCCGCGAAAATTTTTCTCGGGAGCAGCGAAGCTTGGAAGAAGCGCGAAGCCGCCTGCTGCTCTCGGCGGTGCCGGACGAAGTCCTCGACCTCTGCGATATTCCCGCGGGGGAACGCAGCGACCCCGGCCGACTCCTGAGCGAGGAACAGCTTGCGCGGGCATTCGGGCTGCTGGAGGATTTTGCCCGCTGGGAACAGAAGCACAGTTCACTCGACCAACAAAAGAATACGCTTCTCCGCAGCGTGGGCGTCTCAACAGGAGTGGAGTTGGAAGAGAATCTGAAGAAGGCTGAGGAGGATTTCCACGTCCTACTTGCAGAGGTGGGCCAGTTCAAGCGGGAAAGTCCGCTGGCTGAAGACGCGTGGAACTGGGAGGCCGACCGTTTGGAGCGTGAGGTGGGCCAGCGCAAGGAAGAACTGACCAGGCTGGACCAGACGCTCGAAGAGCTTCGCCGTCAACGCAACGACCGGGAAACGGAGCTTGCACGCTGGGAAGGACAAACGATGGTCAACGTGGCCCAGGCGCAGCAGGAACTGGCGTCTGTTGACGAACAGTTGAAACAGTTAGAGATGCGTGCGGAGGCAATCGCCCAGGCGTTTCGGTTGATCGAGAAGGCGTACCAGCTTTATTCGTCCCGCCATCGGGAAGCATTTCAAAAGGGGATCAACAGACTCATGGCCGACTGGACAGGGCGTCATGATCGCGAGTTCTGTGTCGATGAGGATTTTGTTGTGAGTTTCCGTGTTTCCGCGCGAAACACAGACGGCGAGGATGCTCTCAGTTGGGAAAAATTGAGCCAGGGCACGCGGGATCAGCTTGCGCTGGCCATCCGCTGGGCAGTGCTCGATCGACTGGCAGGCGAGGTCGTTTTGCCACTCCTTCTTGACGATTGTTTCCACATGTGGGACGAAAACCGACGGGAGAATCTGCGGCAATTCCTTCACACACGTCCCGAAAGGCAAATCATCCTTGTCACGCATGATAAGCGCTTTCTTTCATGGGGCGAGCCGGTCACTCATCACCCGCTACCGCAAGAATAATTGTCTGGGATTGGCCGCAGGTGGTGCGACGGCACCCATTACCCACGGCCAGACGCCTTTCCCGAACCACCGCGAAATTGACCTGCCTTTTTGCGGCTTTCCCGCCGCCATTCCGCCTCATGGCAGGCGAACCTTGTCGGCCGGTCGCCGGTTCAATCTTTTCCGAAAATGATCCGCAAGCCAAAAATTCGGATTGTGCCGGAACGAAACGGATTGGTGGCGCAAACCGACTGTAGCAGCAACCGGGGAGTCACTGCCTCACAGGGGACTCTCGTTTCATGAACGTGCATCGGACCAACCCACGTGCACGAGTTGCCATGTCATTTTTGCGACCTATCTTTTTTTAGCCGATTCCCTTGGGGGCCGCCTCTCAGGCGAGAAGGAGTCTCGATCAGCCCATAGCCTCGAAATCCATTGCTGATTTTCGACAGGGAAGTCGCAGAGAGGTATGCCACGAGTTTTCCCACCCAGGTTGCTGGCTTAATCAGCCCGTCCCAACGACCTGCCGAAGAGTACCTGTGACCATGGATGCCTACCTGAGCGATGACATGTTTCAGGAAATGCTGGGGGATTTCCTGGATGAGGCCACCCAGCTCCTGGATCGTCTCAATGAAAACCTGTTGGCGCTCGACGAATGGTTGCGGCAGCGGCCACCGGGCGACGCGGCCACGTTTGACGCCGAAACCCTCAATGAAATGTTTCGCGCCGCCCACAGCCTCAAAGGGCTGTCGGCGATGCTCAATCTCACCAATATCAATCAACTGACCCACAAGCTCGAGAATCTGTTCGATGCGGCACGGAAAAATGAATTGCCGCTTGATCACGACGTCGTGGATGTGATGTTTCAGGCCGCGGACCGCTTGCGGGCAATGGTCGAAGCCCTCAAAGATCCAACACCTGAACCTATCGAAGCGGGCGACATCGTCGAGGCGATGACGCGTTTTCTGGAAGGCGACAGGACAACCGCGTCGTCGCTGTCCAAACACGTCGAACAGGCCCTCGATCACGCCGTGCAGGGAGTGCAACAGGTTCTCACCGAGGAGGGATCGGCACCCCAGGAAAGGCCTCTTTCGTCGGCCGTGCCGAAAGAATTTCTGGACCGCGCTACTACAGAATTCCAGCAGGTGACC
>NZ_JACIYL010000566.1 GCF_014359955.1 Thermogutta sp.
AAAGGCCTTCGCATCTACCCGGATCCCTCGCGATTTGCCGTCTTTCCTGATATGCTCTTTCACAACAATCACGATGGGACGTTCACCGACGTCAGTGAGCAGTCCGGTGTGAACAAGCATCGCGGCCGCGGGATGGGAATCGTGTGTGCCGATTACGATAACGACGGCGACACGGATATTTTTGTTAACAGCGACGGACCGCCCGGCAACTCTCTTCTCAAAAACGATGGGACCGGCCGGTTTGAGGATATCGGAATGCTGGCAGGTGTGGCTTTCGACTCGGCGGGGCTGGCTCACGGAGCGATGGGAGTCGACGCCGGTGACTATGACAACGATGGTCTGATCGACTTTTATGTCACGTCATATCAGGGACAACTGGCAACTCTCTATCGCAATCTGGGCAACGATCTTTTCGACGATGTCACGCAACTGACGGGGGCGGGAACGCGATCGCTCAACCAGGTCACCTGGGGATGTACGCTGGCCGACTTCAATAACGATGGCTTTAAAGATATCTTCTATGTATGTGGGCATCTCATCGACAATATTGAACAACTCGACGATACAACCTCGCTGGCGGCATCGCCCGTTCTCCTTTTGAACGACGGCACGGGAAAGTTCGTGGACGTCTCGGCGGAGGCCGGTCTGACGATGAAATCCGTCGGACGGGGCGCTGCATTCGACGATCTGGATAACGACGGGCTTCTGGACGTGGTGATCCTCAACACCCGGCGTCCTCCCACGATCCTTCGCAACGAAACAGTGACGAGCAATCACTGGCTGGAGGTGCAGCTTGTGGGCCGTCAAACGAATCGCGACGGGGTGGGCTCCCACGTCATCGTGCAGACCGGGGATCTCACGCAGGTGGACGAGGTCCACAGCGGTCGCGGATATCAGAGCCACTACGGCATGCGTCTGCATTTTGGCCTGGGACCCCACCAAACCGTGGATCGCCTGGAAGTTCGCTGGCTGAGTGGTCACGTGGATATCTTCAAGAATATTCCCGCGGATCGACGCATCGTGGTGACGGAAGGTGAAGGATGGCGTGAGGTTCATTGAGCACTCGGGGTGTCCGCCCACAAGAATAACGTTGTGCGTCCCCAAATTGCATGATTGAGTGGGCGGGCCAGGAAAGGGTCGCTGAAGAACCTCAAGCCGATGTGGAACACGAAGCGGGTTCGGGAACTGTCCCATGTCCGCCGACAGGTCGCCCACCAACGGTCCTCCGAATATGGACGAATCATCAGCCGTAAAAACCGCCGAAGCGAACGCCTCCCCCAACACCGATGGACGCCGCGCGTCGGGCTGGATGGTGCTTGCCGGGCTGCTCGCGCTGGTGGCGATGGTTTTCATCTTCGCCCGAGTCAGCGGCCCGCGAATGGTCCAGTCACCGGAAGAGAAGGCTGCGGAGCAACACGCGTCACACCCCGCCAAAAAAGAGGTGCATCCCGCCGCTTCTGCCAACCCACCCCTTCCGAAGAACACGGCCGAGTTGATCGAGGAGGTACGTCAGGAAATCGTCACCATTCGGCAGCGGTATCCGGACGACATTGATTGCCGGGAGATGGAAGCCCGCTTTCTGGATTGGGTGGGAAAGTCGGAAGAGGCGGTGGCCATTTGGAACGAATGTCTCCAGAAAAATCCCCAGTACGCGCATGCGTATGTGGGACTTGCCTCGGTGGCCTTCAAACGGGGTGAATACGAACAGGCGGTCACGTGGGCCCGGCAGGCGATTGGGCTCGATCCGGGTTACTATCGAGCACGCGATATCTGCGCGGAGGCCCTTTTAAATCTGGCTCGTCCTCAGGAAGCCGTGGAGGTACTCGCCGATTATCTCCAGAAGGATCCCCGGGCGCATGGATTATTCCTTTTGGGACGAGCGTACACACTACTCCAGGAGTGGGACCGTGCGGCAGAGGCGTATGAAGCCGCGGTGCGAAAATATCCCGATTATGCAGAAGCGTTTTACGCGCTCTCCCGCGTGTATCTGCGGCAGGGGAAACGGGCGGAAGCGGAAAAAATCCTGGCGAGGTACTGGGAACTCATGAAAAAGCGGGATCTGCACGTGGAGGGGATGCCCCTCGGCACCGATTTTAAAGAGGCCTCGGTGAACGCGGCCATCATCGAGAGCGACCTTGGTCGCATCTATCTGGCCAAAGGCAACCGAGAGGAGGCTGTGCGTTTATGGCATCGGGCCATTGCTCTCGATCCGTCCCATCTTGCCGCGAGGGAAATGCTGGCCCAGCTTGCCCTCCAGGAACATCGCGACGCCGACGCAATCGCCCAGTACAAAAAGCTCATGGAGCTTGATCCCATGAGCCTGCAATATCCGCTTGTGCTGGCGGCGATTCTGTCGCGGAATCAGCGGCTTTCCGAGGCCGAGCAGATTCTCAGGGCATTCTGCGAACGGTGGCCGGAACGACCTGAGGGTTACGTGGCCATCGCCCAATTCTATCTGGCGGTGGCCGGCCGTGCCGACGAAGCCCTGAAGGCTGCGGAAAAAGCGGTGGCAATTGCGGGCACCGCGGCGAACTATGCTCTCCTTGCCCAGGCCGCCCATGCGGCAGGAGATGTAAACAAGGCGGAGCAGGCACTCCAAACGGCGATGGAGCTTGCCCCCGGCCGACCGGAGTGGGAGAGGCTTCGCGAGATGATCCTGCAGGAAACATCAGCCAGGCAAAGCGGTCAACCGTGATTGAAAAAGGGGCCGGTTTTCTGTTTCAATGATTGAGTGCCGTTAGATGACGGAAAAAGGGGACCCCATCGTGGTAAGGCAATGGGCTGGTCAATCAGAGGGCACGCATGATCACGGGGAAAGGGTAATCAAACGTTGAATGGCCATTCATGAATTTCTCTTACCCAAATCTGACCGTTTTGCTTGCCGTCAGCGTGTTGTAGGGGCGATTCATGAATCGCCCCTACCGGTGGTAGGTTGGGACTGGGAGAAATACCAGCGGCT
>NZ_JACIYL010000567.1 GCF_014359955.1 Thermogutta sp.
GAGGAAATGGAAGCTCGGGGTTGGGATTATGTGGATGTCGTATTCGTAACAGGCGACGCCTACGTGGATCACCCGAGTTTCGCCATGGCCTTGCTGGGGCGGCTTATGGAGGCCGAAGGATACCGGGTGGCGATTCTCAGTCAGCCGGACTGGCATTCGTGTGCGCCTTGGAGGACGTTCGGGCGTCCGCGACTGTGTTTCGCGGTCAGTGCCGGCAATATGGACTCCATGGTAAATCATTATACTGCGAACCGAAAAGTGCGCAATGATGATGCGTACAGTCCCGGCGGCCGAATCGGGTTGCGCCCCGATCGCGCCACTCTGGCCTATTGCCAGCGCGCACGGGAAGCCTACAAAGGCGTGCCTGTCATTGCGGGAGGAGTGGAAGCGAGTTTGCGCCGCATTGCCCATTATGATTACTGGAGCGACAAAGTTCGGCGATCCATTCTGCTCGACTCGAAGGCCGACCTTCTTGTCTATGGCATGGGTGAACGTCCACTTTTGGAAATTTTGCGGCGACTTGCTGCCGGCGAGCCCATTAAAAATATTCGCGATGTTCGCGGCACGGCTTATCGGCTGGGTGCTTCGGAAAAACCACCGGAGGACGCGATCTACCTGCCGTCCTACGAGGAGGTTGTGGCAAGCAAGGAAGCCTTTGCGCGGATGACCAGGATGGCGCACCTGGAAACCAACCCGTTCAATGCCCGGCGCCTTGTGCAATACCATGATCGTGAAGCCGTGGTCATCAATCCACCCGCGTTTCCGTTGACAGAGGAGGAGATGGACCGGGTGTACGGGCTTCCTTTTCAAAGGCGGCCCCACTCCGTTTATGGCGATGAACCCATTCCCGCATTTGAAGTAGTCAAGCATTCCGTTCAGATTATGCGGGGCTGTTTCGGAGGGTGTACCTTTTGTTCTATCACCGCCCACGAAGGTCGGATTATTCAAAGTCGATCACCGCAATCGATTATTCAGGAAATTGAAAGGTTGAAACAGGACCCCGAATTCAAAGGTATCATCAGTGATATCGGCGGTCCAACCGCGAATATGTACCGGATGAATTGCAGCCGTCCGGACGTTCGGGAAAAGTGCCGCCGTTTAAGCTGTATCCATCCGACCATTTGCAAGCTTTTAAATACCAGCCACGGACCGCTTATTGATCTTCTCAAACAGGTGCGACATGTTCAGGGCATCAAGAAAGTCTATGTCGCGTCGGGAATTCGCATGGATCTGGCCCAGTTGAGCCCCGCTTACATGAATCACCTGGTGCGTTATCACGTAGGCGGTCATCTTAAAGTGGCGCCGGAGCACTGCGATCCCGACGTCTTGCGCCTGATGAAAAAGCCGACCATAGAAGACTTTGAAAGATTTGCAAAGAAATTTCATGAACTTTCACGGGCTGCGGGGAAAGAACAATATTTGGTGCCGTATTTCATATCGGGCCACCCAGGCTGCGATCTCAAGGCGATGATTCGACTCGCGGAATTCCTCAAACGCACAGGTTATCGTCCCCAGCAGGTTCAGGATTTCATGCCGACGCCTTTCGACATCGCCACGTGCATGTATTACACGGGCATCGACCCAATGACCGGAGAAAAAGTCTACGTTCCGCGGGGCGAACGCGAGAGAAGGCTCCAGCGGGCACTCCTTCAATTCTGGAAGCCGGAGAATTATTTCCTCGTCCGTGAGGCCCTGCAACGGGCTGGCAGGACGGACTTGATCGGCAGCGGGCCTCACTGTCTCATCCCGTCGCGCCCTCCAAAAGAAGCTGTCGTGGCACGTCGCAAAAGCCAGCGCGCGGAAGCGCTAGCTGAAGACCGGAATGAAGCCAAGGCCCGCGTGGCCGGCTATCGACCTCATCGGAAGACTTTCCGGCGCAGAACGACAAAGAAAAGCTGATCGGCACGGTGGGCTGAAGCGCCCTCGATTGTTGGTTCCCTTCCCTGCCAGGCTACCTGGGACTTTGTTCTGGGGGGCGGTCGCAGCTTCTGCTTGAGGGTTGAAAAAATAGGAGACATGCCCTCACGGGCGTGAAACGTTGAAGGGAACGTTGACCGCTGGCCGGTGCGATCGAGGCACGGCAGGGTGCTCCCCCGTGAGATTCGGATGATCTTGCGAGCACTCAAGCGAGGGCATCCGACGTTAACATACTGTGGTGGGACCGCCGCTTGGGCGCTTCTATACTGGAGATAGGGTGGGACGACAGGCTGTCCAAACGCAAAAATTCTCCGAACGCGCGGACCGGCCGGGCGGCAGGAGTATTGCCAATATCACATTGATTTTGGTTGTGAATCCCTATGACGATTTCAGGTGAGCGAATTCCCGCGGTGGGTATTGATCTGGGCACGACATACTCCGTCGTTGCGTACCTGGATGCGCAGGGCCATCCGGAAACGATTGTCAATGCCGAAGGAGAAAGGCTCACACCGAGTGTCGTGTATTTCGACGGTGAAGAGGTGATCGTCGGGCGCGAAGCTCTTAAGGCCTTCGCCCGGCTACCGAGTCAGGCCGCTGAGTGTTCCAAACGGGACGTGGGATATAAGGTCTATCACAAAGCCCTGCAGGGTAAATACTACCCGCCAGAGGTGATCGAGGCGTTTATTTTGAATAAATTGCGGCAAGATGCTTCACAACAGCTTGGCGACTTCAGTCATGTCGTTATTACCGTGCCTGCCTATTTTGATGAGGTACGCAGAAAAGCGACGCAGGACGCTGGCTACATGGCGGGGCTGGAAGTGATGGATATCATCAACGAGCCGGTGGCCGCCGCTCTGGCCTTCGGCTATGAATCCGGCAGGTTGAATGAACCATCGAGCGCAGCCAAACCCGAGAAAGTGCTCGTGTACGATCTGGGTGGTGGCACTTTCGATGTGACGGTCATGGAGATCCGCGGCTACGAGTACGTCACCCTGTCGATTGATGGAGATGTGCGATTGGGAGGGTGGGACTG
>NZ_JACIYL010000568.1 GCF_014359955.1 Thermogutta sp.
CTGGTTAACCGGCAGCGCCAGGGTGGTGAAGGCTCAAGCCTTCACCGAAAAGCGGCGATGAATCGCCGCACTCCATATGGAGTGCGGGGCTTTAGCCCCGCTTTATGCGAGGGACTTCAGTCCCCGCCAAACACCAATAGATGACCCCACGTTGAGAAGCGGACCCGACAAGCGGGTCCCTCCGAAAGGTCCCTCCATATGCGGTAGGGGCAATTCATGAATTGCCCCTACCATGTAATCAGCGGTAAGTAGACCTTACAGGCACATCCCTCCGGAAGATGCCGAAAACGCCGGCCACGGCGAGGCGGCCGGCGTTCGCGAACAACTTCTCCGGGTCACATTATTCCGATCAAATTGGCCAGGGAAGCGGCGGACAAACTGCGATCAGAAGGTGAAGATCGCATCCACGGCGAATGTCAACTGGGAATCGCTGGAGCCGCCGTCGAACGGCAAGCCGGTGGGGCCGGCGAGGCCGTCGTACCAATCCCAGCGGATTTCCGGCCGCACAAGCCAGTTTCCATTGGGACGCCAGTTGAGGCCCCATGTGATTTCGTAGAAATTTCCCGCAAATCCACGTCCACTCCAGGCGCGAATTCCCGGGATATTGCCTGGTCCGGCGATTCGCACACCGTCGTCATCCCGCAGCCACTCCACCCGCATGCCGGCGGACCAGCAGGGGTTGATGGTATAGAGGAAATACTGGTTGAGACCGTACCACTCGGCGTCCTGGCCGCCGGGAGCCGCCCGGTTTTCCGTGCCGAGATTGTGAACGAGTACGTACTTGAAGCGCTCCGTCATCTGCCACTGGACGACCAGGCTGTACACGAACCGATCCTGATTGGCTGCGTCGTCCTGCGGACCGGCAGAAACCGCATAGGCAACGCTCAGACGGTTATCCTCCGAATGCCACTTGACTCCGCCCATGAAATCCAGCCGATCGTTGTTATCCTCGAATTGCATCCAGCCACGATGGAAACCCGCCTGGAACGAAAGAAGCGGGGTCAGTCGGTAATCAAACAGCATCCCGGTGACCAGTTGCGGTACGGTGTAGCCATAAGAATACGAGTGGCTGTAAAAGGGATTCATGGGCCCGGGAACGGCTTCATAGTCAAGGATTCCCGCAAAATGTCCCATCTTTACGGAAAGGCGGTTGTAGGCCAGTTCCAGGTAAAACTGGGGAAGCACCATCCCGTAAGTCTGCAACCCGTTGATGCGGTCTTCCAGACCGTTGTTGATGCCGAATCGCCAGTCGGTGCCGTACATCATGTCCACGTGCCCGCCCCAGGCCCAGCCACAGCCACCGTTGTCGGCCGGGCGATCGAAGTACAGCCACAATTGGTTCATCTGGTATTCGTGGTCCAGATCGTTGGTGGCCACGGGGCCGTTGAACTGGTCCGGCGGCTCCTGAGCGTTGAACGTGATGCCCTGCTCCAGCCAGCCACCCACGCGGATCCCTAACCTTTCAAGAAACCGTGGTTGGGGGATGGTCCAGCGGTCAGGGCAGGCGGCAGGACACGGCCGGACAACCGCGGCCGACTCCTTTGCCAAAGTCGATTCCGGGACCGGCGCCAGTGGAGCGGGCGCCGCTTCTTCCAGTCCTGAAACAAGCTGGGCAAAATCCCGTTCCGGTACCTTGTCGGGTTCATTCAGGGATACGACCGGCTGAAGCTCGGAAACGGGCGTGGAATCGCTTGGGTCAGTCAAGACGGGGCCTTCCTCATCCGGCCAGCGGGGTGGCCATTCGGGCAACTCCCGAGCTAAAATCACCGGCGCAAGGACCGCTCCCATGGCGGCGGCCATCAAAAAACCTCGCCAACTTTCCATGGATATCCTCCCTTCAGCCACACAAAGGCACATGGGGCAGGAAGCCGGCCGGGAGAAAGCGCTTTTTCTGTGCAGCGGCTTCCTGGCGGGATGATGCAGTGAATCTTTTTGCTCAAACTGATCGTCCGGAGTGGTCGGGTCGACCACCCCGACGATTCAAAGAACGCCCTCCCTTACTAGCTGTCGGCAAAAGATCGGTCGTCGCGTTTTTGTGTTTTCTGCAGGACATGCGGAAAATGCGCGAGATTCTGAAGGTGCGGGTCTGGTCGTGCCAGCTAGGTAAAATAAACCGCCTGGGTTTCTCGTGCGTCGCAAGAATGCTAGCTGGAGCACCAAAAGACATGCGGGATATCTTTCCCGCGTCTTTTCTTAGCCGCCACAGTTTGGTACGCTGCTAAAGCTTTCCCGATCGCGCACCAAGGTCCTTCGGCGTTCTTCGTCAACTGAGAAGGAGACCCAAGATGCTGACTTCAAACGGCAAAAGATTTTTGCATTGGGCAGCCTTTATCGTGCTGATGGCATGGGCGACGCACGCGCGGGGTGCGGGCAATCAGAATTGGCAGGTCATTCGTCCGGTCGATAACGGCGCTGCTCTGGAGAACCCCGGAATGGGCTGGGTCCTCCACTATTATGACAATGTCCCCGCCCACTATGGATCGCGGCTGGAACCCTCGGATACCGTGGACGAATTTCCCGGACTTACCGTGATCTACCTCCGCATCCCATGGTCGTACCTGGAGCCCGCGGAAGGCCAGTACTGCTGGTCGGTCCTTGACACCCCCGCTCAACGCTGGATATCCCGAGGTAAGAAAATCGCCCTGCGGATCAGCTGTTCGGAATCCTGGACGCGTTACGCAACACCCGAATGGGTCGAGAAAGCCGGGGCCAAAGGGTACAACTTTCGTGTAGGGCAGGGCGTGGCAGAAGATGGCCCGTTCTGGGAACCGGATTACAACGACCCGGTTTTCCTGGAAAAACTGGACCATTTTTTGGCGGCCCTGGCAGCCCGCTATGACGGCAATCCCGAGGTTGCGTTCGTCGATGTGGGCTCGTTCGGCGTTTGGGGGGAAGGCCATACCTTCAGCAGCACGCGGATCAAATATCCCGCCGAAACCGTCATCC
>NZ_JACIYL010000569.1 GCF_014359955.1 Thermogutta sp.
ATATTGCCGCTTCCCGACGGTGGGGTGGTGTGGTCACCCAGGGGATATCCCGTCGAGTCGCCTCCACGCGAAGAACCCGATCACCAATGGGCAGCTTTTCAGAAATTGGTGGCCATGCTTCTGAAGGCCGAATATTTTCAGAAGGGCGTTTTAGCGAAAGAATTCTATCGCAGTTTGCAATCTTCAGGGGAGAATTTTTTCAAAACTCTGCCATTCTCCAAACCGCTGAGAATCACCTCTTTTCTTTTGAATCGACTGCCCTGGGATCAGTGGCGGAATAAAAGAGGAGCAAATGTCGAATATCTGGCCAAACGATTACGGGAAATAAAACAAATCGAGGTTCTCAATCCACCACCCACGCCTGAAGGTTGTTCGTTCGGCGTGATCATTCGGTGTGCGACCAACATGGTTCGCGACCAGTTGCGTCAATATCTCATTGAGCGGCACATTTATCCAGCCGTCCTCTGGCCGAAAAACGCCCACATGGCAACCGACCCGCGAGCGGTTGAATTTTCGGAATCTATCCTTTTCTTTCACGCCGATTTTCGGTACGAAGAGACGGATTTAGATCGGGTGGCAAAGGCAGTACGTGATTTCTTCAGGAGTTGATGACGAAGAGAAACTGAAAGGCGTGCCAGCCCGTCCGTCGGCCGTTCCTCTTCCTTATTTCTCTGAAACGTATTGAAATCGCCGGGCGCTCCAGGTTTAATCGTTGGGCATTGGGTAGTAGACTGCTACCGCCACGACACGAATTGTTCTTGAACCTGTGGGAGGTGACCTGTGATCACAGCAAATCGAATCACGTCCATCTGTGTCGCTGTAACCTTAGTTCTGGCACTGTGTTGTGGTTTTCGCCCAACCGACGGCGCGGAAGCATCCGGGGCAACCCCTCCAAGTCTTTGGGAATTGTGTCGCGAAAAGTCCTCAGTTCACTGCTTTGCCACGCTGTTCTCGGCCCAGGACGTTCGCGACCGGCTCGCCTCCGAGGAAGGCCGACAGCAGGCGATGGAATGGTGCCGGGCGACAGGGGTCACCCATGTGTTCATCGAAAGTTTTCGCGACGGCTATCAGGCCCCGCGAGATCTTCTCACGGCAGCTCGAGACGCCTTTCGCCAGGCGGGGTTTGAAGTCTCCGGCTGCGTGACACCGACTCATGTGGGCAAGCGTTCCACGGGCTGGAATTTGATCTCCTGCTATACAGATCTCAAGACACAGGATCGACTGGCAGAAATATTTGCCTACGCCGCATCGCTGTTTGATGAGATCATGATCGACGACTTCCTTTTTACCGACTGCACGTGCCCGGAGTGTCAGCAGGCCCGGGCCAAGCGCATCGTGAGGATCGGCGATCAAGAATTTCCCGTAAATGGTGATTCCTGGTCCGCTTATCGCTGCGAACTGATGGTGCAACTATCGCGGATCAAGATTCTCCAAGCCGCGCGCAAAGTCAACCCCAACGTGCGGATCATCATCAAATACCCTCAATGGTATGACTATTTCCACGAACGTGGCTACGATGTCATCCGGCAAACCGCTGATTTTGACCGCATTTGGGTGGGGACTGAGACCCGTGATTACGACGATCCTCGCTGGGGACGCACGGTCCAGTACGAGGGCTACTTCATCATGCGCTGGCTGGGCGGAATCGGTGGCGAGAAATGCGGTGGCGGGTGGTTTGATCCATTCGGCACAACGGAACATACTTATGTTGAGCAAGCCCGGCAAACTATTCTGGGTGGCGCCCGGGAGACGCTGCTTTTCTGTTACGGCGCACTGCAGCGGGGAACCGGTCCCCGGAACGTGGAGGTGCTTCGCACGCACATTCCGGAACTTTTAGCTGTTGCCGAAAAGATCCAAACGCGACAGATTATCGGTGTGGCTGCGTACAAACCACCGCACAGCTCGCCGGGACGGGAGCCGTATGTGTACGATTTCGTTGGAATGTTGGGGATTCCTCTGGTTCCCTGCCACGAGTTTCCAGAAAACGCTCAGGCTGCCTTTTTCCCCGTCCATGCTTTGACAGACCCACAATTTGAAGAACGGCTTGTGCGACTTGTTGACTGTGGCATACCGATCCTTTTGACGGACGCGCTCGCCGGACAGCTCAAAAACAAAGATTTACTTAACCGTTCGAACGTTCACATCCTACCTGTGCAGGGAGATCCCCACCGGCTCCTCAAACTCACGGAAAAGGAATTGGCCCCCTTCCGCACGGCCCTTCTTCGACCTTTCGGTATCACTTTCATCGCTCCCAATAAGGTTGCGCTCTATCTTTTTGAAGACGGCAGTTACGTAATCGAGAATTTCAACAATGATCCCGTAAAGGCCGCGCTCAACGGGCAGGAGCACGAGATACCGGGTCGCGGGTGGATTCAGGTGTGGAAATGAGCAACCATTGCCCGTTTTCGGAGTTCCCTCTGTCGACCAAATTCATCACCGGGTAATGGTTCATAATTGGGTGGTCGGGCCATTCCCGCCTCTTGTGAGGATCCGTAAGAGCCCAACGTGGAACGTGTGGTAGGGGCCGTTCACGAATTGCCACTGCGTCTGAGCGGCCGAACTGGGCAGACGGACCGGGGCTGTGAAATAGATGATCCGGCGTTGGAATGCGGCCGGGCAAAGAGGTCAGCGTGCCCTGAATCTCACTGCCGCGCGAGACCTTTTCGAGGTCGGCGGCCGTTGCGGTCACCAAAGGAAAAAAATGGTAACGAGTCGGTCTCGCTGTGGCCTGCCAGCGTAGATCTTATCCAAGGATAAAATCGACGTCACAGTTCGCTACTTCACCCTTCGCTGCCGGAGCATCTTGCCCGTTTACGGTGTTCTATCCAGCGTGAGGACCGTGGCCAGGGTGAGCTGGACAGTCATTGCCGCATTGTCCACATCCGTGCGTTCCGGTATGTCATTTTCGGTGTGGTAATTGGGATCTGCGTAGGGGAATGATC
>NZ_JACIYL010000057.1 GCF_014359955.1 Thermogutta sp.
GTCAGCCCGTAGTGCTTCTGGACGTATGTGATAATGCCTGGATCCACCGTCCCGGAACGGGTTCCCATCATGAAACCTTCCAGCGGAGTGAATCCCATAGTATTCGTCACGGCTTTGCCACCTTGAATAGCACTTGCCGAGGACCCCTGTCCAAGATGGCAGGTAATGAGCCGGAGACTCCCGACATCACGGCCGAGCATTTCGGCAGCCCGCTCGCATGCATAGAGGTGGCTTGTCCCATGATATCCGAATCGCCGAATCCCCCATTTCTCGTACCATTCATAGGGAACGGGATACAGGTAAGCAGCCGGTGGAATATCGGCGAAAAAACCTGTGTCAAACACGCCGGTCTGCACAGCCCAGGGGAACAGGGATTCGGCCGCTTCGATGGCCTCGAGTCCTGCCGGAATATGCAGGGGCGCCAGGGGCAGGAAACTTTGGATGATCTTTTTGACCTCTTCGTCAATCACCACGGGCTCGCGGAGCGTCTCACCACCGTGTATTAAGCGATGCCCCACGGCCCGGATTTCGGTGTCGGACCCGATGACCCCTGCCTCTTTCAGGGAACTCAAAGCGGAGAGGAGGCCCTCTCGGTAACTGGCCGCTGGAACCCTGGTTTTCGAGGCTCCATTAAGATACTGGAGGCTGATTTCCGCCGACCCCTTGCCCACCCCGAAATCCACCAAGCCCTTGGCGATGCAACTGAGGTCGTTCCAGGTGTACAGGGCCAACTTGATACTGCTCGAACCCGCGTTAATGACCAGGATTTTCATTCGATCCAGCGACTCCAGCCAACCAGTTGTTCGCTTTGTTCCGGGGGACGCTGCGTCACGACTTTCCCGCTACGAGAGCTGACACAGCCCGTTTCAGGTTCTCTCGCGTCGCCCGACTGTATTCGATATCCAGCCACAGAATTTTTCCTGCGCTGTCCAGAAGATAGAGAGCAGGGGGGGCGTGCGATGCAAACTGGCTGTAGTATTTTCCGTCACGATCGATGAGGACGGGAAACTCCACCTGCGCATCCTTCACGAGAGCCGCGAGTTGTCCCTTGTCGTCTCCCACATGAATCGCGATCACGGAAATTCCGGAACTGCCATGGGCTTTCGCGATATCCTCCTGAAGATCGCCAAGCAGATTGGACGCCAGCAGTCGTTCTCTCTGGCCATCTCCTGCAGAGAAGAAAACCAGGACGGTCCCCTTGCTTCCCAGCAATCCTTTTACGTCAGTTTCCTGGTTCTCAAGATTGGGCAACGCCGCGGTAGGAACCACGTCGCCCACAAACAGCTTGCATTGCGCCCGATCGACCTCGGCCATCACGACCGAAGGAATTTTCAATTCGGGTCTTGGTGCCGGTTCGCTTACCGGAGCCTGAGGGCTTGCCGGTTGATCGGTTTCCGTTGAAGACTGACCTGGGCTTGACAGGTTGGAACTGGATGGCGCGGCGACCTGCGACTGGCCCAGGGTTTTAGGTTTCTCTGGAGAAGTGGGTCGCGGACAGCCGAGAGTCACCAGCAGGCCAAGCCACAGGATCACATAGGGCATGGAAAGAAGTTCTGTCCTCCAGGGCCGTTGACATTTCATCGTTTCCCTCCTGCTCTGAATGTAAATGCCACACCGGACGCTCGGCATGGGCCAGGCCAGCCGTTTCCCAGCCTGCCTTCGACCATATGGTATCTTATTTCTCGATCTTTATCCCCAGTTCTTTGAGTTGTTTGGGATCGACCTCGCTCGGGGCACCCGTCATCAAATCGACAGCCCGCTGAGTCTTGGGGAAAGCAATACAATCGCGAATCGAATCCACACCTGCAAAAATCGCCACCAATCTGTCTACCCCAAGGGCAATCCCCCCGTGGGGAGGTGCACCATACTGGAGCGCCTCGAGGAGAAATCCGAACCGATCCTTCGCCCGCGCTTCGTCAATTCCCAGAATTTCAAACACTTCCTGCTGGAGTTCAGGACTGTGAATACGGATCGTTCCGCCCCCAACCTCGGTCCCATTGAGAACAAGGTCATAGGCTTGTGCCCGACATCGCGCCGGGTCGCTTTTGAGGAATTCTCTGTCCTGAGGTCGCGGAGACGTGAAGGGATGATGCATCGCCGTCCAGCCGCCATCTTCCTGATCGATGGCAAACATCGGGAATTCCACAATCCATGAGAGGTGCATATCACGGGGATCGTAGAGTCCCAGCTCGGCGCCAAATCGTTTTCGCAAACCATAAAGGGCTTTACAGGTGACCTCAAAGGTGTCAGCCACAAAGAGGAGCAGATCCCCCGCGTGTGCCTTCATTTTTTCGCCAATCGCTTTTAAATGCGATTCAGAAAAATTCTTGGCCACCGTGGAATTCAGGACATTGCCCTCCTCCACGCGAAACCACACGAGGCCTTTCGCTCCGAAGTCCTGCTTCACCCACTCCGTCATCTCATCGATATGTTTTCGCGAATAACGCGTCGCTCCTCCCGGCACGACCAGGCCCCGTACCCGCTGACCGGTCTCAGCAGCCTCCCGGAACACGCGAAAATCGCACTGCCGTGCAATATCCGTGATGTCTGTCAACTCCATACCAAAGCGAAGATCCGGAGCGTCGTGCCCGAAACGCTCCATCGCTTCGTCGTAGGTCATGCGGGGCAGGGGAAGCGTGAGCTCCTTTCCGAGAATCTCCTTGAACAGACGAGCCATCAAGCCTTCCACAACCGTCATCACGTCATCGGCATCCACAAAGGACATTTCGAGGTCCAACTGGGTGAACTCCGGCTGCCGATCTGCACGCAGGTCTTCGTCGCGAAAACACCGGGCAATCTGGACGTACCGGTCGTATCCGGCCACCATCAGAATTTGCTTGTACAGTTGGGGAGACTGAGGCAGCGCGTAAAAGGTGCCTTTTTGAATCCGGCTCGGCACCAGATAATCCCGTGCCCCCTCGGGCGTGCTTCGCCCGAGCATCGGCGTTTCCACTTCGATGAACCCCAGTTCGTCGAAATAATCTCGCATAATCTTGACCATCCGATGACGCAACATGAGAATCTGCTGCATCATCGGACGGCGGAGATCCAAATATCGATACCGCAACCGAATCTCCTCGCCGGGAAGATCCGGGGCGCTGGGAAGAAACGGCGGCGTCACCGCCCGATTGAGAATCTCGCATTTCTCCGCTCGAACCTCTATCTCGCCGGTGGCTAACTTGGCATTTTCCGTTCCCTCCGGCCTGCGTTCCACAACGCCCGTAACGCGAATCACATATTCCGGACGCAATGATCGGGCAAGCTGATGGAGCTCCTCTCCCGCGTCGCAGGAAAAAACGATCTGCGTCTTGCCGTAACGATCACGAAGATCGACAAAGAGAACCCCTTTGTGGTCCCGATAAGTATCCACCCAACCACACAGGGTAACGCGCTGACCGACGTGCTGAAGACGAAGTTCTCCGCAGGTGTGTGTTCTCAGCAAAGCTTCGACTCCTTTTCCCCAAATTGACACCCCCAGAGACGGTTCATCCCCGCTCTGAGGGGAGTCTGCCGCCAACCGACTAACGGACTGGTCACCAGCGATTGAGCGTTTTTCAGACCACAGATCCTTCTCAGCCACAAACACAAACTTTTTATTTTAGCCCGGCCTCATTTCTTTCATAGGCAGACTGATGCCTACACGCCATTCGGTGCACCGCGACGAGGACTCGCAAGACGATGTCCGATAAGTCCTACCCAATGGCGGCGCGGTTGCAGCGTGGGCCGTGATTAACCTCCTCATGCCGTCTCTTTCGTTTTTTTGCAGGGGCACTTCATGAATTGCCCCTACCACGCATCGAACCTTTGGCTTCTCATGTACCCATCCAGGAAATGGGGATGGGTGAGCCATCGAGATGCTTGACAGAGACCGGAGTGGCCTTATATTAGCTGCCGTCGCGCCACGTCGGTTGGTGTTTGCCACCGCAGCACGCGAGAATACTCATCGGTTCCCACGGCCGTACGCCATGCGAACCGCTGGCACTTGTCCGAAATTCCCGAGTGACCAGCGAAGAAGAACCGTTGTAGGACCGTGATAACAATTTCAACAAGTCCAATCCAGTATCCAGAGGAAGCATGTCCATGGAAGACATCCACGCCGTTCAGCCGGTTTTTGAGCTCCAGTCCCCGCAACCTTCAGCGGTCCTGCCGTTATCAGGGGTCACCGTGGTCGTGTACAAAACGGCAGAAGAAATGGGCCGCGCCTCGGCGATTCGACTGGCACGGGAACAATGCCGACTTGTCGAAGAGCAAGGTCAGGCCAGCTTCATCATCATGGCAGCCCCTTCGGCTTTCGCATTCTATCGCGCGTATGTGCAACTGGCCGAAATGTCTCCGCAGCTTCAACGGGCTTGCTCCCGTACGCATTACTTTCAGTTCGACGATTACCCGCTCCCAGCCCACCATCCGGCTTCGTTTCGGTATCTGCTCTTGAAGCATTTCTTCATACCTTTAGCATCATATTGCGACCCCGGTCGGGTTCATCTTTTTGACGCTGACGCCGATGATCCAGACGCCGCAGCCCGTCGCTACCAGGAGTTGCTTCTGACCCACGGATTGGACCTGCAAATCATGGGGCTTGGGGAAAACGGCCATTGGGGATTCCACGAGCCGGGAATCCCGCTCGATACCCCACCGCAGTTCATGAAAGTCGCGCTGACGGCGGAGAATGTGGACCAGCAAATGCGGGACCATCCCCACATTTTCACAAAACCTGAGGACGTTCCCAGGTCTGCGTACACATGCAGCGTTTCCATGTTTCTCACAACGCGACACGCCATCGAAGGAAACGTTCCGCAGGCCAGCAAGGCCTTTGCACTCCTGGCTGCATTTGGGTCTGATGTTGTCCACGAAGCCGTCCCCGCGAGTGCTCTCAAGCGGTTTGGAAAGGGTGTCGTCCGCACCACAGAGGCCGCGGCGTGGGCGCTCCTGGAATATCGCGACAAGGGTATTGTCACCCGCGACGCCTTGTTCAAAATGGCGGAAAGCCTTCGGGGCCCGCAGTCCAGCGACGTCTCCGCCATCATTTCCCGAATTTGCAACGTCTTTGACACAATGAAGATTACTTACGAACGTTAGGAGGCCTTTGGCCTGATTCTCGGCCAGGGTGGCCTTCGGAGCCGGGATCGCGACGGTTCCGGTTTGCGTTTTCGAGCCAATCACTGAAAGGGAGGATCGTATCGTGCGGCGGATCACACAGCTTCTCATCGCAGGCTTGGCTGCCGGTTTGACGCTTTTTATCGGTTCCCGCATGACGTTCTCTGGTTATGCCGAGGAGCCGTCACTTGCCCCATTTTCCATCCGCTTCATGGGTTATCACTCCTACCTCCGTGACCTCCCGACCATCAAGGAGTTTGGAGCACTCGGCATCGACGTGGTTACCTGTTTTCCTGCCAACACGCTCTCTTCGGTCGGTGTACCGTACAGTCCGTATCCGCCGATCTGGATTGGTCCCGGCATGTACCGTCTGGACTGCGTCGATCAACAAATCCATGACATACTCCAAGCCAACCCGCGAGCGAAACTTGTTTTAGAGATCGATCTCAACACACCCGTGTGGTGGCCTCGTTGGCTGGGGGCAGCAGCCGACCGCGACGATAGTTTCACCAAACTGGGAAAAGTGGCCGCACATCCCGGATGGCGACAGGAAACCCGGGAATACTTGCAGACCCTCCTGAAACATTTGGAAACCAACTACGGTGAACGAATCATCGCCTACGTGCTTGTGGGAGGCATGACGCTGGAATGGCAGGATAAGGCCCGCGGGGAAGAGAGCGCCGTTCGCCGTAAAGCGTGGCGGGACTGGATAATTGCGCAGGGTTTCCCTGACCCCGTGGACATTCCCCCCGCCTCGGTCAGAGAGCACGTGACCCACGGGTTCTTTCGAGATCCGGTCTCCGATCGTCAAAGCATCCTTTACTGGAAGTTTAATGCCGACTTGATCGCCGACACGATTTTGTTTTACGCGAAAGCCGCCCAAGAAGTCATTCGCCATCGCGTTCCTGTCGGTGTGTATTATGGATACTGGCTCGAACACGCCGGAGGACGACTCCTTTACGAGGGACATCTCGGGTTCGAAAAGGTCCTCAATTCGCCAGATGTAGACTTTTTTCTTGCTCCGGGCTCTTACTTCGATCGACAGATCGGCGGTGCAAGCGGATTCATGGTATGCCTCGCGTCTATCCGCCACCACAAAAAAGGTTTTGTCCATGAGATCGATCACCGCACCCATACCGCGAAAAGTGTCACGCTGCTGGGACGCCCCGTGCCGGGACACGAATCGGGATTTCCGAACGAACAGGCCACCATTGCCGGGCTCCGGAGGGAATTCGCCCTGGGACTGATCAATGGGACCGCGCTGTGGTGGTTCGACATGTTCGGCCACTGGTACGACGGTCCCGCGGTCCGCCAGGCCCTCGCAGAGATGGCCAGCCTTTGGCAGCGGTTTTCCCCGGTTCCAACGCATTCTGTGAGCGAGGTTGCTGTGTTCGTTGATAGCGAAAGTTTTTATTACCTGGACGGTCACGCCGCCATCTATAGCGATCTGCTTTCCCGCCAGCGATTTGGTCTATCACGGATGGGCGCACCCTACGACATTTACGTCTTCAGCGATCTGGCCACGGTGGACCTCAGCCGATATAAAATGGTTATCTTCCCCAATTTATTCGTCGTGGATGATGAGAAAGTCGATCTCCTTTCACAAAAAGTTTTCAAAGACCACCGGACGGTGGTGTGGATTTATTCTCCAGGCATCATCCAGAACGGCCGGTATGATCCGAGCGGAGTGGAAAAACTCACCGGGTTACCCGTTGGCGCACAGGAGATCGCAGTGAAGGATTTTCCGGCCTGGCGATCCGTTCTCGCACCGAAACCCAACCTGTCAGCGGCAACGTTACGAGACATCGCGCAAAAGGCGGGCGTGCACATCTACTGCGAAGAGGACCAGGTTTGCTACGTCAACAGCCACTTCATCGCCTTCCATACAGCCCGGCCGGGCGAGTGGCAACTCCGCTTGCGCGAGCCGTGTTCCCGAGTCGTTGAACTGTTCACCGGCCAGGAGATTGGGCACGACGTTTGGCAGATCACATGTCGGGCAGACGGCCCAAACACGTTCCTCTATCTTCTGGAAAAATAGCCGCCGGCCCTACCACGCCGACAGACGGTTTTCTTTCTCTGCCCAGCCGGGAGCTCTTGCCGTGCTTATTGGCCTGCTCCGTGGGCTGCGAGGTGGTGGCAGTTGGCACGCTGATGATTATCATGGTTTTAAACCCATGGTCTTGCTCAGCCCGTTGACCACGAGTGTGAGCCACGTCTGTTGCTGAGCATGTTTTGAGCTCTTGCGTGAGTCCTGGACGGCCGCCGGGGTATGTCACAAGTCCCTCGCCAATACAGTAACATTCGACTGCTGACGGCGGATGATCTTTCCGCTGCGGAGGCAGCTCTGGAAGCGTGTTACAGAGCGAGTGGAACGCCTTTTCTATCGCGTCATCCGCGTTGGTTGCGAGTGCTCAACGAGGCCATGGGGCATCGTCCGTTCTGTCTTGTCGCCTGCCAGCCGCGCGAGAATGCTGGTCCCTCGGAGATGCAAACATATGCAACAATTCTTCCCCTTGCCCAGGTCAAAAGCCCCCTGTTCGGATCACGCCTGGTGAGCCTTCCTTACGTCAATTACGGGGGAGCGATCGGGGAATCCGAGAACGTGCATTCGCTGATTGACGAGGCCGTGTCGCTTGCGGAAACGCTCGGTGTGCGGTATCTGGAGCTGCGTCACGAACATCCCGTAGAACATCCCGCACTTCCCCAGTCCGTTACTGAGAAGGTCCATATGAGGCTGTCTCTTCCCGATACGGTGGAGGCACTGTGGAAAAGCCTTTCACCAAAAGTGCGTAATCAGATCCGCAAATCTGAAAAATTGGGTCTTGTCGTGGAGTGGGGCCGGGAAGAGTGTCTCACGGATTTTTATCGCGTTTTCTGCCACAACATGCGCGATCTGGGTACACCCGTATTTCCTCGAAAACTCTTTGCCGGTATCTTGCGTGCATTCCCCGAAGCCGAGATCGCGGTTGTGCGGCTCAAACATCGGGCACTGGCTGCGGGGATTGTTCTGCATGGACCGGGCGTCACGGAGGTCCCGAGCGCCAGCTCGCTCCGCAAGTGGAACTGGACCTGTGCCAATATGGGGCTTTACTGGGCGATGCTGCAACGGAGCGTCGAACGGGGACAAAAGGAGTTCGACTTCGGCCGAAGCAGTGTGGAGAGTTCAACTTACCGTTTCAAGAAGCAATGGGGCGCACAACCGCACCCCGCACACTGGCAGTACCACGTTTTCCAGGGCACCGTACGCGATCTGCGTCCCGACAATCCCCGCTTCCGTCTCGCCACGGCCCTCTGGCGGCGTCTGCCCGTCTGGTTAACCCGGTGCTTAGGCCCATGGATTGTCAGGGGAATTCCGTAGTTTGACGACTGCTGGGTTTGGTCAGCCTGTCACTGGGAATGGAAGGCCGCGGCACTGATTGACCGTCTCATACAGGGCCAGGAGGCGATTCAGGCTCCAAGGAGACGGGGGCGAGCCTGCGGGTTGTGAAGGGACCTTCCCTCAGCTCCGGGGCGCAAGTCAGCCAGGCGACAAGATCAGCCGCCAGCAGGTCCCATGAGCACGTTGTCTCGCGGGTTTCTCCCAGCGGCCAAGAATTGATCGCGCTCGGCACGCATTTCCAGCGCGGCCGGTCATCGGTGCAGCGGGAGGTGGCAGCGCGCAAAGCGGGTGGTCCGCTCACGCAGACCAACGGGGCAGGCGAGGTGGAACCGGTCGCCTGGGTCGGCGTGTCGGAAGGGGAGCCCTCCGTGAGCCAAGCCCCCCATGCGGAAAAGCAATTGCGCGAGGGTGCACCGGCAGGGGGGACCGCCGAAGCCTGGCGGGCAGTCAAGCCCTGAGGTAGTACTGGCATTCTCCGCGACCGTCTGAACCTGGCGAGGACGGGCCATACCCCAGGCAGTTTGTCCGCGAAGTGTCGGCTGCTGGCGGAGGTTTTGGATCAAGGGTTGTATGGGGCTGGCGTATCTCTTCCTGGCAGTGAGCCGGTTCTCCCGCCGATTCCGCGGAGAACCCACGCGAGGGCCGTCTTTTCTTTCGGGGCTGGGCGAAGGATAGCGAATCTGGCTAGACTATAATTGGGGCGTCGGGCCGGGTAGGGCAGTCGCTGCTGGTCATTGATGCTCCGCTCAGCTTGTTTCCGCCAACATGAGACAGTCATTTGGTTCGGGCGTATTTGCCTTATGGACAGCGAGACATTTCGCCTTCTCCAGGCCCTGCGGGACAATATCAACGGTGTGCTCCTCGGCAAACAATCGGTCGTGGAGATGTGCCTGATCGCCCTGTTGGCCGGGGAACACCTCCTCCTCGAAGATGTTCCAGGAGTGGGCAAAACGCTGCTGGGCAAAGCGATTGCCCGAAGCATTGCGGGTGTTTTCCGTCGTATCCAGTTCACACCGGACCTCCTGCCGTCGGACATCACGGGGAGCAACTTGTATCATGCGGATCGTCGCGAATTTGTCTTTTATCCTGGGCCGATTTTTGCCAACGTCGTTCTGGCCGACGAAATCAATCGTGCCACTCCCCGCACGCAAAGCGCTCTTCTGGAGGCCATGAACGAAGCGCAGGTGACGGTGGAGGGCAAAACCTATCCCTTGCCCCGACCATTTCTTGTCATTGCCACGCAGAATCCGCTGGAATTCGAGGGAACGTATCCCCTGCCGGAAAGCCAGATGGACCGGTTTCTGCTGCGGATTTCCGTGGGGTATCCCACCCGCGACTTCGAACGGGAACTATTGGAGCAGCATCGCAACGGGGAACCGGTGGACTCGCTTGAGCCGGTGCTCACGACGGAGCAGGTGCTCGCGCTGCAGGCGGCTGTTCGGGAGGTTCGCATGGAGCGATCCGTGCTGGAATATCTCCTCGACCTGGTGGAAGCGACCCGCAAGTGCCCGGAAATCCGCGTGGGAGCCAGTGTCCGTGCGTCGCTGGTCCTTTACCGGGCGGCGCAGGCTCGGGCATATCTTGAGGGACGCGATTTCGTGGTGCCTGACGACATTCAGGCCCTTGCCGTTCCCGTCCTCGCTCACCGTGTCATCACCCAGGGGTATCTGCACGGTGGCCAGCGAGACGCCGTCGAGGCACTCATCCGCCGCCTGGTGGAAGACACACCGGTGCCTGCGTGATCGGCGTTCTCGGGCAGCTGACGTTGGGAGGTGCCCACGGGGGAGAAATTACTGCCCTTCCACAGGCTCCGGGGCACGCTCGATCACGTGGTCGATCAGTCCGTAGTCGCGGGCTTCTTCGGCGGACATGAAACAATCGCGGTCCGTGTCCTTTTCGATTTTCTCAAGAGGATGTCCCGTGTGTTTGATCAGGATGCGGTTGATCCGTTCTTTGAGGTTGCGAAATTCCTTGGCGTGAATCATGATCTCAGTGGCGGTTCCCTCGACACCAGCCATCGGCTGATGGATCATGATCCGGGAATTGGGCAGGGCATAACGTTTTCCTTTTGTTCCCGCCGCCAGGAGCACGGCCGCCATGGAGGCCGCCTGTCCGATGCAATAGGTGGCCACATCGCAGCGGATGAACTGCATGGTATCGTAGATGGCCAGGCCCGCGGTGACACTCCCGCCAGGTGAGTTGATGTAAATATGGACATCCGCCTTGGGGTTTTCTGACTGCAAATAAAGCAATTGTGCGACCACCGAGTTGGCGAGTTCGTCCGTGATGGGAGCACCGATAAAGACGATTCGATCTTTGAGCAGGCGACTGTAAATATCCATCGCCCGCTCTTCGCGACCGGTCCGTTCAATAACGAAGGGGATCAACGTCATGTTTGAGTCTCCTGACCATTGCGAGTTGTTTTCGTTGAGCGAGTCGCTTCCCGGGCTTTTCCTTGCGATGGGCCACCGCCGACACCTGCACGTCCCAGGGTGATGGTGGAATTTCGAGCTGTGCCGGTCTTTTTAAAGCCGACTCCCCGAATCATTAC
>NZ_JACIYL010000570.1 GCF_014359955.1 Thermogutta sp.
TCCCTGTCTTTCGTGCAGCGATATTGTGGGACTTGATGGGGCGTTTCGTGATGACGGGCACTCCGGAAAGGAAGCCAATTCACCGGGCCCCGTTTACTGTGTCTGGGAGCAGCGATCGAGAATCTGGCGGTAGAACGCATCGGATTCCGGTGAAGGATACCGCTGGCGCAGCTCCTCAGCGATCGACCGAGCGGCGGCACAACGCTTCAATTCCACCAGGCACAGGGCATAAGCCTGCAACAGATCCGGGGCGGGCGTTCCCAGGCGATAGGCACGGGCAAGATACTCTTCCGCCTGCTCGAGCTTACCGATCTTTTGTAGTGCCAGGCCAGCATTGTATAAAACCCGCGCTTCGGTGGGCAGAAGGCGTGCGGCTTCGACCAGTTCGGCAGCGGCATCGGCCATTCGACCGGGTTGTTCGGCCAGAAGAAGGCCCAGCGAATAGTGAATATCACCCCGATCAGGAAACTTTTCTAGAATAATCCGGAATTCTTTCTCGGCATCGTCTAACCGTCCCATTTGATAGTAGAGGCGGGCAAGATTGTCGCGCGCAGGTACGAAATCGGGGGCTATACGGAGGGCTTCGCGATACTGGTGCTCGGCCTTCTCGAACTCTCCCAGGCGCGCATAGAACATGGCCAGATTATTCCGAGCGGGGAGGAAATCGGGATCGATGCGCAGAGCCGTCAGATACTCCCGCTCCTGTTCCTGGGGATTACCAAAAGCTTCCGCGAGGAGGGCAAGGTTCATGTGGGCGCCGGGTTGGTCGGCGACGATCTGCTGGCTTATGCGATATTCCTCGACGGCCCGATCGAATGCCGTGGCGATGGCGGCGGAGAAGATGTCTCTGGGCAGGTTGATGGCCCAGGGCACCGATTCGACTCTCACAGAGCGGAGTGGATCACGGAGGAGGTGCTGGACGCGGGGGAAATCATCGCGGGTGATGGTGACCTGCTGGAGTGCGCGGGCGGCCGCCAGCCGGACGAGTGGATCTGCGTCGCTTGCCGCGCTCATAATGGCGCCGCGGACGATATCCTGACTGTAATTTCCCAGGAGCAGAACGGCGCTGGCTCGCACCATTCCCGATACGTCCTGGCGACGCGTTATGGCAATCAGGTCCATGATCGCGCCGGGATCGCGTTTTCGACCACGGTCGAAGGCGTAGGCAAAGTGCTCGGGCTCTCTCCGCGGACCGTACCATTTTTCGATCCATTCGGCTGCCCATTGGGGTGTTTCCCCCTTCTCCGGATCCTGATGGCAGATGTTGCAGGCGTTGGGAATTCCCAGAGTCACGGTGAGGTCCGGCCGGGGGACCCGCAGACTGTGGTCCCGCCGCGCATCCACGACCATGTACGTCGTTTCCGGCATGTGGCAGTCCACGCAGCGGCTTCCCGGCTTCGTCGTATCGGGGTGATGGTGATGCTGGGGGGTGTCGTACTTGCTGGGCAGGTGGCACTGCCCACACAACCGATTGTCCACGTAGGGCTGGCGGATTTCTCCCGGAGGCACCTTCTCGGCGAATTTGATGCGGCCGGTGTGGGGATCGTGACAGTCCGTGCAGCGCACGCCCTTTCGGTACATGAGGCTTTGGGTGAACGAACCGTACTCGTAATCTTCGTCGAGGATCTGGCCGTCGGCGTAGTAGAGATTTCCATCCAGGAATTCAGGGACGTAATAATCCAGGAACGGCTTTCCCGGCTGGAAATTGGGGGCCACCGGCTGCCTCCGCGCATGGCACGGCGCACAACTATCCACCAGGGTCGCGTTATTGCATCCTTTCGGGGAAAGATCCACCAGGCCGGTTCCGCGTTTGCGATCCCAGAACAAACTCCAGGACTCGGCCAACCGCACGTGGATGCTGGCCGGTCCATGGCAGGTTTCGCAACTCACGTCGATTTCCGACCAGGTGGTGTGATAGGTGTTTGTGTTGGGGTCATAGTTTTTCTGGAGATTGGTGGTATGGCATTCCGCACACATGTAATTCCAGTTTTGCAGCGATCGCGTCCAGTGAAGCGGATCCTGGGACGGCACGGGATCGCTGGGATAAAGGTGAAACCACCGCCGCGATTTGACATCCCAGGCAAGGGGCAGGCATTGCACACGGCCATCTGGGAAAGTCACCAGATACTGCTGAAGCGGATAAACGCCGAACACGTAATCGACCTGGAATTCCCGGAGCTTTCCCTCACGGTCGTCAGTGATCACATAATATTTGCCATCGCGGCGGAAAAACCGGCTGGTCACAGCCCAGGGGGCCTGGATTTTACCGGCCTGAATCAGGTCCCGTGCTGCGTCGCCGAGGGCGCGATGGGCGGCCGTGATATCGCAGGGCCGGGCAAAAGTGCGATACCACCGGACGAGCTCCTCGATTTTCTTCGCACGGGCCGGTTCCAGCACGGCGAGGATTTTTTTGCGGGACGGTTCGCCGGAAGGGGGGATATACGGAGAGAGTGACTCTGCCGTGTGATGGGCCTCGTACGGCTGAAGAGCGATCGCAAGCGTCTTGTCGTCGACCCGTGCCAGGATTGCGCGCAGTTCGTCATCGGAGAATTTGTGCAGGTCGCTGAACGCGATATGGGTAAACGTGGTATTATTGAAATCGCCGAGGACCGTTTTCTCTGTGGCGTGGTCCATGGCGAGGTCGTGATCGGAGCCCTCCCATAGCGTGCATTCCCGCTCGTGGCATTTCCAGCAGCTTTGTCGCCCCACGTAGGTGGCCTGCACCGATTCCGGGATAACGATCCACCAGTCGAGAAAGATCCAAGCCGCTCCAGTGGCGAGAAGGGCCAGCAGTGCTCCGACGATAGGGACTCCCCACCAGATGCGGTTTCGCCTGGTCTGAGAGGGCTCCCGGACCGGTCCGGCAGGTCCGGATTCTGAGGAGGATTTTTCGTGATTCGCTTCCGACGCCGATTTATGACGGGAGGAACGTTTGGACACAG
>NZ_JACIYL010000571.1 GCF_014359955.1 Thermogutta sp.
GATCCTTATCACGCATGGCTGGGAATTCCGCCCCAGGAACGCCCTATCAGCTATTACCGGTTGCTGGGACTCCGGCCGTTTGAAAGCGATCCGCAGGTCATTGAAGCGGCTGTGGATCAACGGCTGGCTTTTCTGAGGACGAAAACGACCGGGCCCCACGCAAGCTATGCCGAACAGCTCATCAACCAGATCGTTCAAGCACGCTTGACTCTCCTCGATCCGGTGCGCAAGCAGGCCTACGATGCGGCCATGCGAGAACAATTCGGGCCGATGTTGGCCGGGACCAGCGGTGGTGCGTTTCCGGCGACCGGGCAGATTTCCTGGCCACAAGGCGTTCCATCCTACCGATCCTTGGGGAAGAAAAAACGGTTGTCGCAGGAATCGCTGACCATCTTGATCGGCCTGGGGGTGGCTCTCGTGTGTGCGGTAGGGCTCATCATTTGGATGGCCCTCACTCCCCGGAAAGAACAAGGCGCGCTCGCCCAGCGCTCGCGACTTCCACGCCAGGCAGCCGCCCATGCCCCGGAGGAAAAGCAAGATCGCGTAGCTCCTCAGGGACCTGCGGGGCCTCGGCAGGTGGCAGAAGGTGAGGTGGTCCCCAGACGCATTCCCGTGCCGCAGAATGTCGGCCCGCTAGAACCCGGGCGGCAGCAGCCAGTTCCGTTTGATCAGCCCGGCCAGCCGGGTGTTGACAATGACGTTCCGGTGAAGCCCGACCGAGAAGAACAGGTGGTTCCGGCCCAGGCGGGCAAGCTCTCATGGCTGAAGAAAGTCCAGGCGGCCACGGTGGTGGTGGAGGGAGAGTCCGGCTTGGGGAGTGGCTTTTTCGTGCAGACCCCGCTGGGGAAAAAATACGTGGTCACCAACGCCCATGTCATCCTGGATAACTGGGACATACGCGTGAAACTGTCAACGGGTCAGGAAATTCCCGTGAAAATGGGCCAGCTTCTGCCCGAATATGATCTTGCCATCCTGGACATCCAGGGTGTCGGTCTGCCCGAGGCGCTGGAACTCCGGGGAGATTTGCCGGAAGTTGGCGAACGGGTGTTTGCCTACGGTGCCCCGCGGGGACTTCAGGGGAGTTTGACGGAGGGAATCGTCAGCGCGGTGCGGTCCACCGACGAAATTCGGCAGGTGGTGGCAGACGGCAGCTTTGACGAGCCGGTGCCGAAGGCGGAGGCCAAGTGGATTCAAACGACGGCCCCGATTTCGCCGGGAAACAGCGGTGGCCCCCTGGTCGACGAGCAGGGACGCGTGGTGGGGATGAGCACGGCGGGATTCAACGCTCGCTTGGCCCAGAATCTTAATTTTGCTCTGGCGTCCCCTGAAATCAAAAGTCGTCTCGTCAAGCCTGTCCTGGCCATGCTGCCCGTCTTTCCCCCTCCGGGCAGGAACGCTCCCCAACCCCTTCTGGCCGGACCGGCCGGTGTCGCGCCTGCGCAACCGGGACTACCACCGGGATTTGCGCCCATGCAACCAGGAGGGAATGCGGACCTGATCAGTCTTCCCGGTTACCCGTTCGAGATCTACTCGTGTCCGGATGTGGTGCTCCCTTCCGGAGCTGTGTTCCAGGCGGGAAAGATTCGGCCTCCGGGCAACTGGCAGGAGATCATTCTGAAGGCCGCTGTCATCGTGTACCGCAAAGGGGATTTCAAAATCAACCTGCAGGTGAAGACCCGAATCGGGTTTTACGTATGTTACGACGACAATGACCGGATGCAATTTGCGGCGGGATTCTACCAGGGACTGCTGGAAGGCCCACTCGTGCTGTTCCACCAAGGAAACCCCTACGTCATCGCAAACTACCGGCAGGGTTCCCGGGAAGGACCGTTTGTCGTGCTCGACGACCAAGGTCAACCGAGCTTTCTCGTGGAATTTGTCCGCGGTCGCCGGCAGGGCCTGGTGTGTGTTTTTGATTCCGATCCCCCTTATTGGCCTCGATACGTGGAGACGTGGAGGGCCAACAGCGTGGTAGAAAGTTGTTATGTGACCTGGAACGGCGAAATACCCACGGTAAGACTCGTGGCAGCCGTGACCGACGCGGAAGAGCAGGCCCGGGTACGGCAGTACGCGGCCCTGGTGGCCGACGAACTGGGCAAAATCGAGGAATTGGAAAAAGCCATTAAAGCCGAAGTGGTCGAGGTGTTTCGCGAGTTCGATCGGGCGATCAAGCGAGGTCGGGCGGCCGATTTCGCGGTGGATGCGCGAGCAGGGATCCTCGCTCGACATGCTGCCCGCGAGGCAGCAGGTGCCGCTGTTCGGGCCGAAGCCAATGCACGCTTCAAAAGCGGTATCGGTCCTCCCACTCCGTGAGCGGCCGGCGTGACCAGCCGGGATGGTCCGCTCGTCCGCAATACATGGTGAGCATCCCGGTTTGATGACGCCAGGGCAACGAACGTTCTGCGCTTTTCAAACCCTGAAAAGGGCTACTTCGCCCATAGTAGAGCGGAGTTCTCTCATCGCCCAGCCGCCACGAATTTCGACCGTTTGGAAAGCGGTCGCCGGAAGGATTCCCGGTTCTGAAGGGTGGGCTGTTCAAAGGGGATCACCTATGATAGGTTGACGGCAGATGTGTCAGTTTCCGCCGTCCGCTGCCTAAAGAAAGGAATGCATTCATGAAACGTCTGGGATTTGCCGTAGTTGCGGTTCTGCTGGCCGTGGGGGTCATCGCGGTCGGCTATCGATTGAAGGCCCTCACCGCTTTGGCCGAACCGGCTTCTCCGCCCCCCGCTACGTCTGCCCCGTCCGGCCCCAAAGCGGAAGCCTTTCGGAAGGCTCTCGCAGAATGGGTGGACCTTTTGACGCAAATTCGGGAAATCCGCATGAAGTATCCTAACGCCAACCCGGCAGAAATGTCGCAGCTTCGCCAGCAGTACGAAAAACTGGTGGACGAAGCGCAACAAAAATTGCCGGGGCTCATTGCGGCGGCGGAAGCCGCG
>NZ_JACIYL010000572.1 GCF_014359955.1 Thermogutta sp.
GAGGCGGGTTACCAAACGATCACGGTAGGAAAATTGGGCATCCGTGATCAACGATTCTCCAGACAGAACCGTGGCGACGGTCCGCGCCTCTACGAAATGGACCTTGGATATCGCAAAGAGTTTTTCGCCGGCGGTCTCGTGGACTGGTATCAGTCGGCGAAATGGGTAAAAGGCAAGCCGGGCCCACGAACAGAAATATTCTTGTTTCCTGATGGATCTCAGCTCGTGTGGCCAGAATCGCCAGATGCCACACCCAATGACGCGGACGCTCTTCGACAGCGATTGGACATTTTTCGCTATTATCCGCCACCGGGGCAGAAATCCAACCGGCCAGCGTCGCTGGGAGAAGTTTTGGGAGGTGTCAATCCCCAGCCGCCGGACCGTACCAGAGATGCCTCTTTCGTGCGGGCTCTTCTCGAATATCTAGACCACGCAGGACGATCCTATACCGACCTGCTGGGGCGATCGCAGCAAGGCCCCGACCCAGAGCGACCGGTGTTTATCCACGTCGGCTTCGAATTTCCCCACACTCCGGTGCTTCCCCCGGCCAGTTTCCGCGAACGGTTCGCCGATAAACACTATGAAATTCCCGTATTCACCAGGGAGGAGTTCGCAGGGTTTCCACCCCAAATCGTGAAATTTTTCAACAACTGGGGAAGCGATCATTTCACCGCCGCGGAGAAACAGCAAATGGTCCGCGACTATTACGCCTACTGCGCGTATGGCGATTCGCTGATCGGTCGGCTGGTGGATGGATTCCTCCATTTCGCGGAGAAAACAAAGCGACCCTGGCTCATTCTTTATGTGTGTGGGGACAACGGCTGGAAACTTAACGACCATGGAATGATCAGCAAGTTCTGCCACTACGACGAAGATCTCAATAACCCCATCATCGTCGCATCATCCGATCAAAAACGCTTTCCACCGGGAAAGGTGGTGACAGACCTTGTCGGGTTTGTGGACATCGCCCCGACATTTCTAGCCGCTGCGGGGATCGATATCAGTGATCCGCGCTACCAGTATCTGGATGGGCGGGACCTTGCCCAGGTCGCAGCAGGAATAGTGCGGCCGCGCGATTACATCATTGCGGAGCCTACTTGGGTCATTGGCCCCCGCGCCGTCATCCGCACTCGCGAATTCACTTTCGCCATGAGGATACGACCTCGACTTTCCAACGAAGTGACCCCGCAGACGGTTGGAAAAGATATTCGCTGGGCGGTCGATGCGCCGCTTGAGGCCGTCGAACCGGTCCTTTTCGACTTGCGAGTCGACCCCAGGCAGAGAAAGAATCTGGCTTTTGAACCCGCTTATCGGCCGGTGGTCGATACTTTGCGGAAAAAGCTTCAGGACATCGTTCTCGGCGATCGACGCGTGGAGGTGGCCTGGGGAGCCGCGCCACCCAAACCTGTGGCTGTTAGTACATTTGCGCCGGGTGCGGATGATGGGATTCTCGTGCTGGAGCATGTTCCTCCCGTCTCCGGTGCAGAAGCTCGCTGAGCGAATTTGGGCTCCAAACGGGCTTTCCAGGGAGAATCCAAAAACGTTCCCAATTTCCGTTCGTGAGGAGTTTGTCGAATGTGCCAAACCCCGCTGAAACCCACGACTGCTGCCCGCGCGATGAAAAAGGTCCTTTCAACTCTGGCGATATCGTGCCTGATGGCGACGCCGATTGATGTGGCGACAGGAGCCGAAACAGGGGCCTTTCCTTACATCTTTCCAGAGAAGAAGCCCAACCGTCCTCTCAGCGAGGCGATGAATCGGCTCTACAGCAACTACCCGGCCCCAACTCCGGAGGCCAATGAACTCTATTCCAGCTTTCGGTTTTCGCCCCTGGAGGGTTTCGACTATCACGACGGCGACGGAACCATCTCCCGACGGGATCCCTCGAAAATCATTCGTGCCAATGGGAAGTACTATGTCTGGTACACCCGTCGGCATACACCGACGCCACCCCGCGGTCCGGACATGGCCAGCGAAACCATTCCCTCCTATGATTGGGATCTGGCGGAAATCTGGTATGCCACGAGCGAAGATGGATTCGTGTGGCATGAGCAAGGAGTCGCCGTCCCCCGTGCTTCTAAACCGGTTCCCGGCTGGCGGTCGGTGAGCACGCCTGACATCCTCGTCTGGAAGGGGAAGTACTACCTCTATTATCAGGCCTACGTTCAGATGCCGGGACTGCGAGGAGATGACTGTGCGGTTTCCGCTGCCGTAGCCGATTCGCCCGACGGTCCGTGGCGTCCTACCGAGCGAATCATTGTCCCGAATGGAGCCCCCGGGGAATGGGACCAGTATTCGATTCACGACCCCTATCCCCTTGTTTACCGGGGCAAAATCTATCTTTATTACAAAGCGTCTTTTAACGATAAAAGCCCCCGCGTCATTGCTCAGGGACTGGCGATTGCGGACGATCCACTTGGGCCGTTCGTCAAGCATCCCCTTAACCCTGTTCTCAACTCGGGGCACGAGACGACACTGTTTCCGTTTCGAGAGGGAATCGCAGCCCTCGTGATCCGCAATGGGCTTGAGCACAATACCATTCAATTCGCCCCAGATGGAGTCAATTTCCACATTGTCGCCGTGTCCAGTTTTATGCCGGTCGCGGCAGGGCCGTATGTTCCCGACGCTTTCATGAACACCCGGGATGGACGCGGGATCACCTGGGGGCTGTGTCATATTACCGGGATTGGCGGTCGAGAAAAGAACCATTCGATTCTTGCCCGCTTCGATTGCGATCTGAGCCAGGACGTGCATAACCGCTGGATGAAAGAAACCGACATGTTTTGGGGACCAGAGGTGTACTTTTCGCGGACGCTCAATCCGGCTGCTAGAGCCGAGCGGGCACGTGCCTGCCGTGAAGAACTCAAGCAACCCGAATAGGGCAAGCCCCCCGCTATAACAGTCCCCGCATGCCCGCGACGAGTGATTGCG
>NZ_JACIYL010000573.1 GCF_014359955.1 Thermogutta sp.
AGCGGGCAGGTTCGATCGTCTTTTCCCCATCGATCGGGCACGACAAGCGTGCCCCTCCGAAAAATCCGGAGGGACCTGGTTTCCGCGTTCACCTCCGGAGGGACCCGCTTGTCGGGTCCGCTCCACACTTCGCTGGTTATAGGCAATCTATGGATTGCCCCTGCCCGGGGTCCCTGTGCCGCCATCTCTGTCCACAATGGGTGTGCTTCAGCAATAAAGCAGACTGAGAGCTCTCCAGGCCTTTGCCTCTTCACGCTGTGCAGCAGGCTTCGACAAGGGAAGCTCCGGCGCTGGCCCGGCAGATGTACACGCTGGGTTCGTTGCCGGTCTTCTGCTGGTACAACTGCGCCACGGTTTGGGAGAAACTCTCCGCCACCGCGGTTTCCACCAGGGCCACGGCACAGCCACCGAAACCGGCCCCTGTCATCCGGGCACCCAAACAGCCCGGTTGCTGGAGGGCGATCTCCACCATCGCGTTGAGCGCCGGACTGGAAACCTCGTAGTCGTCCCGCAGGCTCGCGTGGCTTTCCACCATCAGCCGTCCGAACTCGCGAAGGTCACCCGCCTGGAGAGCCTGGGCGGCTTTGAGTGTGCGGTCGTTCTCGGTGATCACATGGCGCACGCGCCGCCGGGTGATTTCGTCCAGTTCGTTCGCCCGCCGTTCAAATTCATCCATCGTAATGTCACGCAGGGCTTTCACCCCAAACTGCTGGGCCGTGCGTTCACACGCAGCGCGGCGCTCGTTGTAGGCCGAATCAACCAGCCCGCGACGTGTACCCGTGTCGAGGACGACAATCCTCACGGCGTCCGGGATGGGGACATGGGTCAGTTCCAGCGACCGGCAGTCGATGAGAAGGGCGTGTCCTTCCTGGCCGCAGGCGGAAATAAGCTGATCCATGATGCCGCACTGGACCCCCACCCACCGGTTTTCTGCCTTTTGTGAGAGGAGGGCCATTTTGACCGGATCCCAGGAGATCTGGGCCATGGAACAAAAGGCCCTGGCGCAGGCCACTTCGAGGGCCGCGGACGAAGACAGGCCTGCCCCCACCGGCACGTCGCCCATGATGACGCCTTCCCACCCCCGCAGGAAGAATCCTTCTTCCTGAAGGGCCCAGGCCACACCTTTCACATACTCCAGAGAGCCCGAGTCCGTATGGCGGATGGCGTCCAGGTGGAATTCCCCGTATCGCTGCGTATCCGCAAAATGAACTTTGATCCATCGATCGGGACGCCGCCGAAGAGCGATCCACACCGCCCGGTCGATGGCCATGGGCAGGACAAAGCCGTCGTTGTAATCGGTATGCTCGCCGATCAGATTCACACGACCAGGGGCTCGCACACACAGATCAGGTGCCCCCTGCCATTTTTCTTCAAAAAACCTGACAAGACTCTGGAGATCCACCTTCATAGCTCGCAGCGACGACGAAAAACACGACGATGAAAAAACCAAAATGGAACAGAATCACCCATACGCACCCAGGCAGACGCGACGAGTCCCGCCTGGATGCAGCATTGTTTTCTTGCCCCTGACACGCCTGCCGCGGGGTCCATTACACTCCTTCCAAATAAGCGCAACTGTCCTATGGTGCCCGGACAAAGTACGATCGTCAAGATAGCCCCCGGCCTGGGAGTTTCCCGGGTGGCGGCAAGCGTTCGTCGCTCAGCTCGGGGAGTGAAACCTCAGCGTGATCTCCGTCCGCAGGACTGAAATGGAGCTTGAATCAGGTCTCTTTCGACCGTCAACCTGGCCCGGGACGAAGTCCTCAGTGGAACCAGAACCGACATCCCGTGCCGGCGTGCCGCTGCCCCTTCTTGTGACGGGTTTGGCGGGCGTGGCCGGCTACCATGCTTTTCGGTGGCTGTCTGCTCGCTATCCGGGCCAGGTGTTTGGGCTGATTCCCTCCCGCAATCCCCACGTCAGAGGGGCGCACGTGCTGCGCGGCAATATCGAGGACCGCGCGTGTCTGGAAACCCTCTTTCGCCGCTACGAATTCGCGGCGGTGCTCGATACCGTGGGCAATTGCGCCCTCAAGCCGTGCGAGCTTGAGCCCAAAATCGCCTGGATGATCAACGTGGAGGGATTGAAAAACATCTTACGGGCGGCGGGACACCAGCGCCCGAGAATTGTGCGATTATCGGTGGACCTCGTTTTCTCAGGGAAAAAAGAAGGTGGCTATGTCGAGGAGGATCCGCCGGATCCCGTGACCGTGTATGGCAAAACGATGGCTGTGGCCGAACAGATCCTCCTGGACACCGATCCAACAGCCTGTATTTTGCGGATTTCACTTCCCATGGGACGGAGTCCCAATGGCCATGCAGGGGCCATCGACTGGATCGAATCGCGGTTTGCGGCGGGCCGACCAGCGACGCTCTATCTGGACGAAATTCGCACTCCGACCTATGTTGACTGCCTGAGTCGCGTTTGTTGGGAAGCTCTGCGTCGCCCAATGTCCGGTATCTTTCACGCCGGTGGGCCGGTACGACTGAGCCTCTATCAGATCGGGCAGATCATCAACCGCGTGGGCGGTTACGATCCTGACCTTCTCTTCGGAATTCCGCGGCGGATGGCCGGTCCGATCCCGCCCCGAGCAGGCAATGTGACGATGGATAGTTCCAAACTTGCCCGAACCTTGGGTTATGAACCTTTCTTGCCCTGGCCATTTGACCGGCGTCTGCTGCCCACCGATCGAGACTGGCATCGGCGAAGGGAGCCGTTTTGGCCGGAGTTACAGAGTGTGGGGAGTTTGCGTGACGCGGGGGCTATAGATAAACTGTTGTGTCAGCCGCACAAGCTGGAGGAAATAGAGTCAGTGAACGTTCTCCGGTTGCCAAGGCAATTGGGGAAAACTTGCGGATATTGACGAAATCGCAATAAACTCCTGCGTTCGGTTGACCGACAAAACAAGCGAGAGGCGATGCCCGCTCTCC
>NZ_JACIYL010000574.1 GCF_014359955.1 Thermogutta sp.
ATCTCCAAGCTGGAAAACAAATCAACTGTAGAGAATAGATACTCGTCCCGACCCTGAACGTGGGGATTCGATCATGGCGAAGAAAAAATCCGGTTCGTTCGATCAACTGCTGGCAGCGGTTTGGGAAAAAATTGTTCTGGGCGTGGCGGTGCTCATCACCCTCGGGCTGATCGTCATGTCCTTCATGAGTACGCCCAAAGTGGACGTCACTCCGGAACAGCTCACCCAACTGGCAAGTCGAGCAGAACAGAATTACAAGAGCACACCCCCCCAGCCAACGCGCGACGTGCCAGGCTTCGCGGAGGTTGCCAAGCGAATCCGGGAGTCGGTGTCCTCCACAGGTTATCAGATCGTTGTGCCCTTTGATCCTCCCCTCTTCGAACAGAGGCGCAAACGAGGTCAACCAACGGTGTATCCCGTTACGGATCTCCGGGCTGCCGCTGGACACGGCGCGGTTGCAGGACTTGCCGGTGGATCCGCCGGAACTCCTACAGGCTATCCGGGCACGGGATATCCGGGCTCAACTGGGTATCCGGGCACCTCTGGACCACCCGGTATGATGACCACCATGCCCGAAACCTACGGTGAGGAAGGCCCCGGTTACTCGGGCTACTCTGGCTATGCCGGTTATGGTGGAGGTCCAACGGGCCCGAGCCACGGCCGACGCTGGGTTGTGGTCACCGGAATCATCGAATGGGAAAAACAGGTCCGCGCTTTCCGGGACGCATTTCAAGACGCAATCCGGGTCAATAGGGGGACCACTGGTACTGCTACCACCACCGGTTATCCAGGTTCTGCAGGCTACCCAGGCTATCCGGGCTATTCGGAATATGGGAGCTCGGGTGAGGAGATAGGTTATCCAGGTTCAACCGGCTACCCCACGGCTGGATCTGGGATGCCTGGGGCGTTGGACATTGAACTGCCGCAGTACGTTTACTTCTCAATTGAACGGGCCGAGGTGACGGACGATTCCGCCCCTCCCGATACTCTGAAATGGGAGCCCCTCAATGCGCGTGCACGGTGGTTCGAGGAACAGCGCGTTCCCCACGACCAGTTTATGTATGTCTCCCCTGAATACGTCATGCCACCTGGGCAGGTGCCGTTCACTTGGCCACTGGTCCAGCTGACAGCAGGTGACACCTGGGGCAAGGAGGTCGCCCATGAGCCGGATATTCCATTCTTGGCTCCGCGGCGGACGTTGGGGTACGGTTATGGTCCCTACGCGTCGATGGGAGGCTACCCGGGAGAGGTAGGTTCTGTGGGGATGATGGGTCCGGGAAGCCCTGCAGGGCCGGCTGGTCCCGCGGGGCCCATTCCAGCGTCGCTCGCACCGGGCCAGACTCAACAGCCGGGAGGGACAGCGGGTGCCCAGCCTGCGCAACCACCGGCTCCGGAAATTCCTGATGCCCCGCTCGATCCCACAAGAATGGCCACAGGTGTTCCCGGCGCGTCACCCTATGGCACTTATCCGGGCGGAGCTTACCCTGGCAGTCCCTATCCTGGAGGTACGTATCCCGGGTATCCCACCACGAGTGGTCCACCGGGCTACGGATCGGAATATGAATCTTATCCGGGATATCCGACCGCGGGTTCACCCTATCCGGGTTACGCTCAGCAGCGCAAGGAGGCCCCCGTCAAACTATTCCGGTTTGTCGATTACAAGGTAGAACCAAATAAGAAGTACCGTTATCGGGTGAAGTTGTGGCTCGCGAACCCCAACTACAAACTACCGCCACAGGTACTGGAAGACGAATCTCTCGCCAAAGACGCGTGGCTGCTTACCGAGTGGAGTGAACCTTCGAATGTGGTGCGTGTGCCGCCGGATACCGGTGTTCTGGCCGGTCCGGCCAAAGCCGGCCGGGCACCTTTCATCGAGCCTCGGATTACGGTGGGGGTGACGGTTTTTCAACCCACCCGAGGTCTCACCAAGTTCTTTGAGTTTCCGGATTTGGTCCGAGGCACGATCGTCGACTTCAGTGCCGACGATGTGAAGAAAATGAATCCGCCCAAGAAAGAAAAGAAAACCTCCACCCAATACAGTGAATACGGCAGCAGTTCCGGCCCACCGGGATTGGAAGGGCTGCCCGGTATGGTGGGTTCGACGACAAGTGGGCCGCCCGCGTATGCGACAAGCGGTCCGCCAGGCTATCCCGGTTATCCTGGAACAAGCCCGACCACACAGCAGGAAGAAACTCCGATCGATTACTTTACACGGCTTATGATCGTGGATCTGGCCGGAGGGGACACGCTTCCCAATAAAGATCTGGCCCCTTCCAAACTGGTCGTGATGGATCCCGAGGGCAACCTCATGCTGCGGGACGAGCTGGAGGACGAAGAGCAGTACAAGCGATTCACTCAAGCAGCTCAACCCAGCCCGTATGGTCCATACGCCACGGGCCCCGGGGAAGAATCGATGTACCCAGAGGAGTACTCCGAATACTATGAGCAGGAGTATGGGCCTGCGAGAGGTCGAACGTCGAGGACCGGCACCACCCGCGGAACGAGGGGAACCACCTCCCGTGGTCCAGCAGGGAGTCGTGGTGGACCGCGGGGCAGCCCGTCGGGGCCACCAGGATACACCCCTGGCCCGTGAGCCGGTAGGCTCATCTCACCGGATTGGTGTTGTTTTAGTTCCAAAGTTCCAGCCCCGAAAGAGTTTTCGGGGCTTTTTTTTGAATGTCTTCGTTCAGACCCGATACCGCTTGTCACCATGTATCGGAAAAAACACGACCACGGGGCTTGCATGGAGGCAGCTTACTGTGGCACACTACACTCAAATATTAGCAAAATAGTAGGGTTATAGGTCGTTAGCAAAGGCCGTGCCTTGTGTAACCAAACGACCGATTCAGTTATCGGTTATGGTAGAGCGGTCGCCCTACCGGTCAGGTGTGATCGCAAAGCGATTCCAGAGTGTCTACGCTCTGGTT
>NZ_JACIYL010000575.1 GCF_014359955.1 Thermogutta sp.
CGCTTGCCGCGCCTGCTGGTGTACGGGCTTGAATACCTTCCTCACCGGCCGCGATCTCGGCCTGGAATGTCGCCTCCCTCTCGGATTGAGATGTCTCCTGCCGCTGCGCCGCTCCGCATGTCGTCGGCGGAGACTTGTCGAGCGGCTTTTCCTCGACCCCTACTTTACTGGCCGCAGGTTCTCTCTGTCCGGCTGCACAGGACAGGGACGGATCCGAGTCCGATGCAAATGAATCGCTCACGTCCTGCGTCTGTGAAGTTCTCGACTTGAAGATCAGTTGGTCGGCATATTGCACGACATGGCAAAGATCGGGCTTCGCCACCTGCGCATCCGCGCCGACAGCCTCCCCTTTTCGACGATTTTCCGGGGTGATGATGCTGGAGTAGAGTAGAACCGGAATGTTGCGCAATTGAGGATGCGTTTTGATTCGTTTCGTCAGGTGGAGGCCGTCCACCTGAGGCATTTCGATATCGGCAATAAGAAGATCACACGGCGGGCGTTGAGTTCCGGGAAAGGCATCGGCGTGCCGGTCGCCGATTTTCTCCTCCAGCCATTCCCAGGCGTGTTTGCCATTTTCGAATACGATCAATTGACAGTAACCACTGGCCAGAAGTGTCTGCTGGATCGCTTCGCGAACCGTGGGCGAGTCTTCCACCAGCACGATGGTCGCTTCATGACGCGGGAACTGCTCCGGATTGTCCACAGCAGCCGTGCGGAAGTATTGACTGGTCACTTCGTCAAGAATCATTTCGAAATCGAGCATGAGAATAAGACGGTCGTCGCAGCGGGCAAGGGCCGTTACCGGTGTTTGAGAGAGATCCCGCCACCCCGGCACGGCCAGCACGTCTTCCCAGCTCAGGCGATGAATCTTTTCCACGCGATCCACCAGAAAAGCCGTTTGCTGCTGATTGAGATCGGTAAGAATTGCGGTCGTCTCTCCTCCCTCGTCGTATCGAAAGACGCCCAGAAAATCTGCCAGTGAAACGCAGGGAACAACCTGGTTTCTCAGTTTGAAAACGCCGCGAATGCTGGGGTGGGCATCCGGTAGATGAGTGATCGCCGGCGCTGGCAGCACCTCCCGAACTTTGGCGACGTTTACTCCGAACACATAGTCTCCCACATCGAAGACGAGGATTTCCAGTTCGTTGGTGCCGCTTTCCAGCAGAATTTCCTTTTCCAGCAGCAAACGGCTTATCTTGCTCATGGGGTTACCTCGTGAAGCAGTCAGGTGGGATAACTGTCGTGTTTTATTGTGCGCTTTGGTGCGTCACCTGTCGGGGCCATATTCTACAGGTAACGAAATATAACTCATAGCGATGCCGAATTTCCGAATCACCGCTTATTTGCAGCTCCCTTCCGCAATTCCTCAACCGCTCCCTCCGACAAATGGGCTCGAGAGGTTCGCGTCCGGTTGTCCGCTGGCACCGGCTTTACCCCCAAACAATCCGCGGGCACGATGATCGGACGTTTTTGGCCAGGATACACCTCGCACGGGTGGGAAACGGCAGGGAACGGTTCACAATAACCTACGTCACACTCGCCACGCGCATGCTCCCGCGAGGCGGCAAGCGCGTTTCCTCGCAGCAGGCCGCTGCCCGCAAATCCGGCGCAATAGGCGTATTTGAACCTCGAACGAAACACCGCATGGACACGTCACGGATGTTCAGCGCGGTTAACCTGAAACCTACCTCCAGTGGCCCTTGATGTTGCATTTCCTAAACACCAGATGACGGGAACAGTACAACGCCTTTTCAGAATGGCTGGTGTCTCCCCTTTTTTGCGCGTGACGATTTCACGCTACTGCCGCGAGAAACTGCTCCACAACAGGCCAGCACATGGTGCGTTTCCCCAAGGACTGCAGGAATGGCAAAGCCATGGCACAGAGTTTGCTCTAATGCTTACTGCGTTGTGTTACGGCGCTGCCTGTTCACACTGGCAAGCCTCGGATTGAGTACGGGCGCTTGCACGGGCGCCCGGCGAACGAATACCGGGTGGCGCGCGACTGCATGCATCCTTGGACGGTTAGCACTGGAGGGTCGACTTTGATGGCACGTTGGCTGGCACATCTGAAGCGGGAAGAGGGTGTTTTGACGTTTGAATGGATCCTTTTGATCACCATTCTCGTCATCGGAATCGTTGGCGGTTTGAGCGCCGTCCGGGATGGATTGATTACCGAATTGGGCGATGTTGTGGAGGCCGTCATCTCGCTTGACCAGTCTTACTTTATCGCCCATCCGTGGGAAATCAAAATCCCCAATTGTGAGGCTGACGGCGCTTCCGGGTCATCCTATCAGGACTCCGCCGGTATGGACCAACGTCGGCTTGCTAACGGTGACCTGATGCAGGATCAAGATCCAATCGGCGATTGCAGTCCCCTTGTGGAGCGACCCTTCTGATCTTCGGGTAGCAGTCAGGGACCTGGCCGTTCGGGCGTCACCGAGCATGGCCACATGGACTCCCTAACACACCGGCGGAGAAAATGCGTCTCGCCAAATCCCGGGTCGGCGACGAAAGCCGACTTTTTGATTGCGCCATCCTCCCTGATTAAGCTGAAAAAAAGGCGGGTGCCAGCGGGCGATTGGATAATACCTTACGGGAGTCGCAACCATGTCGTTTTGTTCCGGCGTCACATGGGCTTGCTTCCTTGTCACGGCGACAGCGTGCTCGAATCTTTCGGCAGGTGGTGGGTATGACACCGCTTGGCATGGAATTCTTGGCGACTCGTGGGCGCCACACCACCTTCCGGCCTGTATTCTCGACCGCGGTCTCCTCCCTTACGAAACGGACATGGTCCCGTATTTCGCCCAGTTTCCCGTGATCATGGTCACTCCCGAAACCGTCCAGCAGTGGGGCCGCCTGGTTTACCGTTCCGATCTCGCCCGCTACGGCGACCAGTGGACCCGCCAAACCTGGTGGAATTACAAAG
>NZ_JACIYL010000576.1 GCF_014359955.1 Thermogutta sp.
CAGCCGGTCCCAGGTTTCAGCCGGTACGCCCGGGATAGGTCGAGAATTCCGTTGTCCCCCTTGTTCCAGTTTTCCAGGCACCGCTTGACATCGTCTTTGGTCACACCGGGTTCAAGCCCCATGAAGGTGTAGTCGAAATGATTCTCGGCAGCGTTTAACTGGGGCGGGAAGTAGTAGGCTTCCGGCTTGCCTTCCTGACCCGTCTTCTGGGCATGCTCCTGCCGTTGATGCATGTGGTGGGGAATCGGGCCCGCGTTGTCGAAAAACTTGGAATACACAGGCCAACGATGGTATTTGTTCCAGATATCAGGTCCGACGATCTTGCCCTGGCCTTCGTCCACGGCGTCCTTCAAGAGGAATCGTTCGCCTTCAAAGCGAACCCAGCTCAATCCTTCATCCCAGTTGCGTCCTTCGTTGGCTGCTTCGGTTGTGCTGGCAAACCAGCGCTCGTCAATCCCCCCGCGATGTGCTCCGAAGGCGTAGAGGTCTTCTGTTGCCAGTTTGATACGTCGACCGGGATGCAGAAAACTCCGTGGCACCCAGGTGGGGGTGAGGCGGAGGATTCCCCCGGTGGCGTCCATCGCGCGGTCCAGAATCTTTCCCACGTTGTCGCGATTGTAGGGCTTCGACTGGGACATTGTGCACCTTACTCCTTGCCGATAGAGGCCAATACCGATCAGTCAGACCTTGCTCACCGTCCGACAAAACGATCGCCAGAACCGTTGCTCTCGTACGGCGTATTTTTACCCGGCAGATAGGCAAAAGCAAGTCACCCGGGCCTTCAGCGTGGTCCACGTTTGCAAAGTCCTGCGACAGGCCACGAGTAGAAAGTATTGTGGGGACAATTCGTGAATTGCCCCTACCAACATGCCGTTTGGCCCCGATGGACGTATTTTGGGGGCAATTCATCAATTGTTGCCACGATTTGGTGAAAACTCGAATCCGTCACGTCTTTCAAAAACTCAACGGAAATCCCTCTGGCAAGGTTAGAATAATGCCAGTAGGTTGAATCTTGAGGGCGAATGCGAGTAGGACCTTTCGATGACCTGGGTGTGTCCGTATTGCCAGGGTAGCCGACCCGTTCCGCCGCCCGCGACTGCGGGTCAGGCTGTCTGTCCGTATTGTCGGCGTCCGGTCGTGATCCCCCAGGTTGAACAAGAGAAGTTCTCGGAAAGGAGCGAGGGGCCTTCTTCCTTTCCCACGGGGATTGCAAACGACGTTTCTTTTCAGGAGTTGCGGAATCGAATCATCCGCAGCAAAAAACGGACCGCTTGGTACTCGTGGATTGGGGGGCTTGTTGGTCTCGCTTGTCTGGGGATTGTCATCGGAGGCATCTGGTGGATGGCGAGCAGCCAGCAGGGCGTGGGCCGTTCAAGCAGCGATAAGGTCTCTCCGGCAACTCCCGAGAAACAGCCGCCACCTCCCCTTCGCTGGTCGCCCCATCAGGTGTTCGTTGCGCGAACACTCGAGCAAGCCCGCCAGGCGGTCGTCAAAATCGAGATCCCGCTTGAAGCGGGAGCAGCGGTGGAAACCGGCACAGGTTTTTTTGTTGGCGACCGCGGGTGGATCGCCACAAACAATCATCTGGTCGAAAACATGAACAGCCGCGCGTACGTTCGCTCGGCGGACGGGCAAACCTACCGGATTGCCGGGGTCGTCATCCAGGCGCCCGAGATGGACCTCGCCATCCTCCAACTTGCGGAACGCCCGGCGAAAACGACCGTTCTCGACCTCAGCTATGATGGAACCCCTGCCCTGGGCACGGAAGTCTATGCCATCGGACATCCGTACAATGTGGACTTTTCCCTGTCGCGCGGGGTGGTCAGCCGCGTTCTCACCACGGCCGAACTCATTCAAAATTTCCCAGACCACATCGTGGCCAAAATTCACTCGCCCCCCAACATGGTGTGGATACAGCATGACGCCAAGATTTCTCCTGGTAACAGCGGCGGGCCGCTTCTTGACGGTGCCGGACGGGTCCTGGGGGTCAACACCTTTGTGCATCGCCTGGCCCAGTACGGATTCGCCAGTCACATTCGATATCTGCGGGAATTGATGGCCCGGGCAAAGAATGTCCCCGTGCGTCCGCTGCCGGAACCCCGAGCCCCATCTCTGGAAAATGTGGCGCCCGAGCAGATTGTGGACCTCACACAAATCGATCCGCTTTGGAATGCAGCCACAGGAATGGGGTGGAATCCCCAGACACCGGATCAGTATCGCCAGATTTCGGAACTTGCGAGGATCGCCAATATCGTGAAATACCTCCAGGTCCGCGGTCAAATTCCTGTGGGCGTTCCACCCGAGATCATCGATCGCGCGGCGACCCAGCTCGATTCCCGATTCGCGTCGCTGGATCCAGGCGTTTTCTCAGCGGCGGTAACGGACAACCTCAACAGGTTTGCCGTGCAGTCTTTGAATCAGGTCCAATCGGGAATTGTGTGCGTGGGCACTGTCGCGAGCCCGCTGCAGGGTCAGGCGGTGCTTGTCGCAGTAGGAGAAGGCCCCCGGCATCTGCTGCTTCGGCTGCGGCCGGATCCCCCTCCCCTCCAGCCATCCCAGCGGGTCTTCGTGGCCGGGCTCATCCTCCCCCAGTTGGCCGAAATTCGATTGGGAGGCCAGAATGCGGCCGAACAGGTCCCCGTCATTCTGGCGATGTTTGTCATTCCCCTGGAGAAACAGCCCAACGGGGGCGATACCCCCGCGGTGCCCGCCCCCTGAAGTGGGGCGGTCTTGCCACACACGTGCGGCGGCTTCGAGGGCATCATTCAAACCGCTTTTCCTAAAAGACGATCGAGAGCAGCCCCGATGTCGGGCTCCCTCATCAAGCTCTCCCCAACGAGAACGGCTTTCACACCAGCAGCCGCCAGCCGCTGCACATCTTCATAACTCTGGATGCCGCTCTCTCCCACGACAAGGCGATCAG
>NZ_JACIYL010000577.1 GCF_014359955.1 Thermogutta sp.
TGGTATTGGTGGCGAAAATATCGAGCTGTGCAGCGGGAACCGTGTCGATGACAGGAGACAAATTCTGGAACGAGATGAACATCTCATCGCCGTTCCACGCTCCTGGGTGGCCGGGATAACCGGCACCTGGGCCCGCATTATCGTCGGGATCGATGACGATCTGACCATCATCAGCGCTGCCACCGAAAAGGGCTCCCGCAAAGTAACTCATTCGCCCGATCGGGCTGCCCGGATCGCCTACCAGCACGAGTTGGTCGAGATCCACGAGGCTTGATCCCAGCGCTTCTCCATCGAAGAAGATGGGCACGGCGAACGTTCCACCGGATAGATCGATGATCAGCGTATCGGAGTCGGATGAACCCTGCACGTTGATCCCGGTGAGGCCCGCCAGAGGAGTTGTGCTGGACAGGTTTCCGTCAATGTACACTTCCAGGTCGGTGCCGTTGCGGAGCAGTCGAAACTCGTCGGCCAAGGAGTTGTTGCTGCCGTTGCCACCAAGATCATCCGCGGTGATGGTGACAACACTGAGAAGATGGCGCTCTTCCAGAGGTTCCAAAACAAGTTGGCGCCGGGCTGAAGGTCCTTTCCTGCGAACGGTACGGCTGAGTTTCCGAGCAGGTCGATGTGTCCGATTCCGGAAAATGTTGCCAAGTCGCATAGGTGTCACTCCTCTGTAAGACCCGGTGCGGCCGACACAGAACTCAACCGCGGTGCTTCGGCACACTGAGAAATGCGCGGTTCGTTCGATGGCGGAAGAGATTCAAACAACAGAACGCGCTTGCTCCCTGCTTGTGCTGGCCACGTGTCAAAATCGCCAAACTTGCCCGATTGGCTAAACTGGATAGATTTATAGTCACGCCCCGTTCGTTTGTCAACGATTTTCCGGATTGTGTCGGTTGTAGTGGAAATGCCGGATGGGGTGACCCCACCACATGGGTTATTGACATGAGGTGTTTCGTGCATCCACGGTGGAACCTTCCGCGGGTGCTCAGGTCGCGCAAAGGGATCTCTCACCTCTTCAGGGCCGCGTCGTTCCCCGGTCAGCGGCGATACGGCCGCCGGGCGGGACCCTGGGGTTTTTGGGGGTGATGGAACGGCCCTGGGGTTTTTCGAGCAGTGACGGTGGAAAAATCCTGGAAATCGGCGGGCGGGTACTTGACGGACAATTGGTAGGGTCGTACTATCAAGCTGGACAAACGAGGAAGTCTTTAATGCCTGCAGCGAATTTGCGGGTTCTGCGAGTGGGGGATTGGTAGCGGTCGATCGCGAAAGGGCCGCGTCTGGGTTCTCAAATGTCGGGGGATGTCCGGGAGGGGGGTCAGTACCTACAAGTCCCGAAAGTGATGGCAACGTATCACCGGTCCGCGCAGGGAGTCGGTCCCGACCGGTAGAGGATGGTTCCCGCTGTCTCAACCAAATGGAGGAGGGAGTTATGGTCAGGAAAGCAGTTGGAGGGTTGTTGGCGCTGGGATTTCTCCTTGTGCCACTGGCGGTTTGGGCCCAGTCGGCCAGTGAGTCGGCCTGTCAGCCTGCCTGTCAGCCGGCGTGCGCACCGGAGGTGACCTGCGTCCAGAAGACGGTGCTCACACGGCAGTGGGTCACAGAAATGCGGAAGGTGCGGTGCGTGGAGTACGTCCCGCAACTCCGCGAGTACACCACCTATCGAGTGCATTGGGTGAAGGAAACGAATGTCGTCGAGAAAACCTGCACCGAATGGAAACTTGAACCCCGGGTGAAAGAGGTCAAGTGCGTGGGATATCGCCCGGTCTGGAAGAGTGAACCGTATGAATACACGGTTTACGTCCCCAAAATCGTGAAGGAACCAGGCACCCGCAAGGTGTGCAAGTGGGTCGAGGTCGAGGAACCCCGGAAAGTATGCGTGGACGAGGGTCACTGGGAAGAGCGGCCCTGTGAGCCGGTGCACGGAATCTGTCGTCACTGCCATCGCCGGGTGATCGTGGATCCGCCCAGCGACGGTGCCTGCTGCCCGCCCAAGCCCGTCTGCGTGTGCAAGGTGTGGGTGCCGAATCCGGTCGTGAAGGAAATCAAGGTCAAGGTCTGCAAGCCGCAAATCGTTGAGGAACCCTGCGAAATCACCAAGTGTGTCTGGGAACCTCAAAAGCGGCAGGGCACCCGCAAATGGTGCGAGTGGGAACGCTACGAGTACACCAAGAAGGTTTGCTATTACGAGTGCGTTCGCCACACCGTCAAGAAGCCGGTGTGCGTGACGACCTGGAAGAAAGTTTGCGAACCGGTCGTCAAGAAATGCACGGTCCTCGTGCCCCAGATTGTGGAAAAGGAAGTCCCGGTGAAGGTGTGCAAGCTGGTGCCCACCGTCGTCAATGTTCCGGTTCGGCCGTGCCATCTGCACCACCGAATTCTGGCCCGTCGCGCGGTCTGTTGTGATCCCTGAAGGAAAGCAGAATGTGCCGGCAGGCATGAGCCGAGGAGTGCTGGCTGCGTCCGGCCAGTGCGGGTGAGAAGCCTGACCGGAGCAACCTCGGCAGAGCTTTAATCCAGTCAACCGACCGGCCTGAGGTATTGATGCCCAGGCCGGTTTTTTATTGGCCCTTGCATCCACGCTCAACACATCTGGTCGGAAAGAGACGTTGGAGAGACCCGAAGAGGAAAGGTCGGTCTCACAACAGGTGAATGTGGGTGTGGGTGCGATCGGAATCTTCTCAACGAGCCAACTTCATGCCAGTGTTTGCCGCCGACTGACGGCTTCGGATATTCCCTTGCGAGAAGCGAGGTAAAATTCCAGCCGCGCGAGCACTCCCTCCCGGTGCGGACCGAACGGCACGAAGACCGCGCGAAGGGTGTCCACAGGGGTGGGCTCCCGCGTGTCGAAAAGAAATACCCCCTGATCGACGACGCGTACAGCGCGGATGGCCCGCCAGGGAATCCGCTGGAGCCT
>NZ_JACIYL010000578.1 GCF_014359955.1 Thermogutta sp.
TACTATACTTGACGGCTCACTGCCCGGTCCACCGTTCAGGCATCACCACAGACCACCTCGAAACGGCACCGGTGTCCGCCATTCCGGCGACACTCGGCCAGGTGAACCGGTGCCCCCAACAGTTCGCTGAGCCAGAGTCGCTCGAATTCACAGATTGACGGGTCAATTTCCGCCAGATCGGGATAGGGACAGGCCGCAGCAACCAGCGACGGCGCCTTTTTCCTGGCGAGATGACCAGGTTCGGAGGCATCTTCCGGATTTGCCGGGGAAACCGCTTCCCCAGGGGGCCTGTCCCGTAAATTGGTGCCGCCTGCCTCATTATTACATGCCGTGGCATGAACTGTTTCGCCCTCTATGAGGAACGGCAGCCGCCGCTGACCCAAAATACGCACGACGTCACCCATGCGTTCGGATACCGTCAATCCGCTCATCTGGGGGAGATACATGCGGGTGAGTTCCTCGGCCACCAGGGTGATGATCCGCTTTTGGGTGGCGTCGTCGGGAATTTTCCGGATGGCATGCCACAATGCGCAGGCAAGGTCGGCGTAGTTGGACCCGATGCGGAGGCGTCCCTTGCCGGTGATCCGGTACACGTGTCTCGGTCGGCCGCGGCCCTCCCGCTGCACGAATCGATCCACCAATCCCTCCGCCACCAGGCGCCCAAGCCGCTGCCGCACGGCCGTCGGGGTGACCGAAAAATGCCGGGCAAGCTGGGACACCGTCGCCGGACCCGCAGTGCGGAGGTAATCGAGAATATCAATATCGGATTCCACAACGACACCAGTCATGAGGCTCTCTCCCCTGCGGACAGCGCCATCGGTCCGTACGGTGCGGCGTGCGGACAACTGCCTCGTCGGCCCTGGGAGCTTTGCTCATGATTATCGTACGCCTTTGCGATATTTTAGGCAAGGAGAATTGCGAAAAATCGTTCAGCGGCCAACCGGCCGAACAACCGGTTCCCGGTTTGCAGACAGGCGACTCGGAAAATCGACGACGGGCTCACGTGCGGTGGAATGTCAGAGGCACTCGGAAACTTTGGCGGGGGTGATTATCCTAATAGCAGCAAGATGGAAAGGTTCGTGCCAAGCAACTCCGAAACACCGCACGGCGGATTCGCCGAGGGAAAAAACTCCTCGTTTCCATGCCGCTTGCCGGGGAAAAGCGCCTTCGCTCCGGAGTCTTTTCTGTCAGCCCTAAAACTGACGTGCGACGCAACCAACATACACGTTATGAATGGCTGTTTGCGCAGAAAAACAACTGTTGGCAGGGAGCACGAACCGTCCGAGGGACGCTGTTTCGGTGAGTCACCTGCAATTCCCCAGTGCGGCATGGCGGCATGACGACGTTTTCCGAGCGCCGGCCTTTTCTCTGATGAGAAAAACTAACGGTCCGACCACGCAAGGTTACTAAAATTCGAAAGAGTTGCGCTCTTGAGCCTCAGTTTTGGGTGAGGATAATGTAGATTCTTCCCAGCGACAGGCCTTTTTGTTTTCTATAAATGTGATCACTCGCTCGGCAGGAAATTATCGCCGCTGGATTGTCAGCCGCCTGAAGAGGACCGTTCATGCAACAGCGCAAACAGCGAGAGACCTGGACAACCCGCCTCGGCGTCATTCTTGCGGTCACGGGGAGCGCCGTGGGGCTGGGAAATTTCCTGCGTTTTCCTGGCCTGGCTGCCCAGTATGGTGGCGGCGCCTTCATGGTGGCCTACGTTTGTGCGTTTCTCTTTCTGGGGTTGCCCATCGCGTTTGCCGAATGGGCCATGGGTCGGTACGGCGGCATGCACGGCCACAACTCCTCGCCGGGCATTTACCGCGTCATCTGGAAGAATCGTATAGCACCGTACTTTGGCGTCCTGGCGATGATCGTCCCGGTGGGCATCTACATGTATTACGTGTACATCGAGAGCTGGTGTCTGGCCTATGCCACACGTTACCTTCTGGGGGCGATGAACTTCGGGGCGGATGCCGAGCGGTACAGACAATTCTTCGAACATTTTGTGGGACTGCACGCCCACGGCGAATCGCTGTCCACGCCCGGCGAGGGGTTGCTCGGATCGGCCGTGTTTTTCCTGGTCGTCTGCTTCATTCTCAACTTCATCCTCATCTATCGAGGACTGAGTAAAGGCATCGAGTGGTTCTGCCGCTGGGCGATGCCGGCTCTTGTGATCTGCGCCGTGATCATCCTGATTCGCGTGCTCACGCTGGGAACGCCCGACCCGGCCAAGCCCGACCAGAACGTCCTCAACGGCCTGGGTTACATGTGGAATCCCGTGAAAACCCCCGCCATGCTCGCCCCCGGCGAGGTACCGAAATCATTCTGGGAAGGACTCGCCGATCCCGAAATGTGGATGAAAGCAGCGGGGCAGATCTTTTTCTCGCTTTCTGTAGGGTTCGGCATCATCATCACCTACGCGAGCTATGTGAAGAAGGATGACGACATTGCCCTGTCCAGCTTGACGGCCTGCGCAGGGAATGAATTCTGTGAAGTGGTGCTGGGCGGCCTGATCACCGTTCCGGCAGCGTTTGTATTCCTCGGGCCTCAGATCGGCTCGCAATTGAGTAATCCCTTCGCCCTGGGATTTATGGCCCTTCCCAACGTGTTCAATCAGATGCCGGTGGGCCAGCTCTTCGGCTTTTTGTTTTTCTTTCTGCTTTTCCTTGCCGCGATCACCAGCTCGCTCTCCATGCTTCAACCGGCAGTGGCGCTGCTGGAAGAGGGCCTGGGGCTGAACCGCCGGGCGTCGGTTGCCGTCCTGGGGTTCATCACCGCCATCGGAGCAGCAGGAGTCGTTATCTTCTCCAAAGATTTCGTGGCCCTGGATACCCTCGATTTCTGGATCGGCACCTTCGCGATCTACCTTCTGGCGACTTTCCAGACGATTCTTTTCGGCTGGGTACTCGGAGTGGAAAAAGG
>NZ_JACIYL010000579.1 GCF_014359955.1 Thermogutta sp.
GCGGATTCCGGACGCATCAAACTGACGCATGCGGTGGGCAATCCAGGAGTCGAACATAAAGGGTGCCTCTTCCATCCGAGAAAGGGAAAAACCCGGGTGACGTGCAAACTGTGTATATTACCACCCCGTGGCCAGGTCCACTATGCTCCCCTGACTGCGGTTTCCGTTTGAAGGTTCGGGCAATTCATGGGTTGCGCCGATAGCCCATTCAGGCCGGGATGTTTCATGACAAGTGGGGATAAGTCGGGCTTCGCGACGCTGTCTGGTGCGGGCGACCGTCAATCGGTCTTGCAAAACGGCGAGTCGCCGGGCCATTCGGTGAGATCGCCAGAAGCGACCACCAACCACCTCACGTGGCGTGGGTCAGACGTTGTCCCACACGGCAGATTCCAGGATCAGCAGGTGGACTATCGCACCCGGCACTGGAAGCGAATGACGCCGCCTTCGCCGGGTGGGAGTGGCTCGGTCAAGCGCCACTGCAGGGTCAAGGAACCTGCTTCATTGGGCTGGACGGAGAACTCCGCTCCCTTACTCGCCTGCGATGATCCGTCCACATACTCCAATCGCGTGGAGAGGTTGTCGATGATGACGAGATCCGTGATCGGAACGGTGCCCACATTGTCAAACCGAAGCGTAAAATCGACCGTTTCGCCAGGCAGGGCGGTGGCCGTCGATGCGACTTTGACCAGTCGCAGTTTGCCCTCTCCATAACGGCTCTGCACTCGATAGAGACTGTGCACTCGGCTGACGCCGACTTCTTCGGAGGCCGCACGGCCATCCACCACCACCTGGACCTGGGAATCAGCAGTCCAGGCAATGGCCGCCTGGACGCTTTGGGCCAGTGTGGGCATTTCGTCGGCCACCATCTGACCTTTAACAATCAGGCTGAAATTCTCGTAAGGCTTGAAAGCGTCGGAGAAGCCACGCGGTCCCAGGGCCTGAGAGACCGCTCCGTCGCGCTGGCCACTTTCGAAGATCGCCAGGCCGCGATGTTGCACTCCGGCTCGGGCCTGGTAATTCTGGGTGCCCATCCCCACGGATTGAACTTCTTCAATGCGGGCCATATGGGTCGGGGTTGAAACACCCACCACTTTTTCGGCTTGTTCGTCCGCTCGAACGCCCGACACTTGACGGACCGAGGCAAAACGTGGGCTGTAAATGAACACCCGATTGAAGGCCTGGACACGGCTTTTGCCGTCGGCAGTTTGAAACCTTGCCACCGTATCCTCCGGGTTGAGTCCGGTCACCCCATTTTCGGCCAGCCCGGCAAACGGCGGTAAGTCGCCGCCATCGGCCAGAAATTCATCCTGCGGCCAGGGGCCGGCAATCCCCGGAGGAGTCCACGCACCGGCTACCACACCCGGTGGTGTCCCACGGGGAAGCACGTTTCCCTGGGCGTCCACATAAATCGGTCCCTGGATTCCAGGAGGGACCGAGGGTGGCGGAGCCATCACCAGCGGAGGGGTTCCGTCAGAAACTTCCCCCGTTCCTGCGTTCAACGAAACTGCGGAGCCGACGTTCTCAGCGGAATAAGTCACCGGCCGGACTGCCTCTCGATCCGAATGCGTGGCGAGCTGGGCTGGGTGGGAATCGGGGGAGGGTAGGGGGGCATGCCCGCCTATCCGAGCAGCCTCTCTCGACACTGTTTTGCAAGAGCAGAAAATAAGCGCGCAAATCGCAATCAAGAGTAACCGTAACCAAGGCGACATGCCTGTCTCCCCGTCAGTCCGAATAAGACTCCCATTCATGGACGACGGCCCTCCGGTATCGGTTTCGGTGCCGTGGCCGGGGAATTCCCTGATGGAGGACCAGGCAACACCTTCACCTTGGGTGGGAAAACAACCAGGGGCGGGGATCCAAACAGAAAGGCGGGGTCGGATTCCTCCTCAGGAAGCGGAACCCGACCGCCCAGCCGTACGATCACCAACGGACGCCCCAGCGCATCTGCCACCGCCAGAGGATCCTGGTCGTGACGTACCTCAAACCAGAGCTGGCCGCCGGTCCCCTCCGCTACGGGAAGTGCCTGCTGCGGATCCTCCAGATAGACAACCCGGGTGACGTATTTTCCCTCCATGGCCAGCCGCAGGTCGTCAGGATGTAGCTCCACGATAATCGGGAAATGAAGTTCCTGTCCTGGGGGTGGATAGAGCCGGTCGATCACCTCCAGCGAAGGGAAAAGCTCAACACCCTCGGCCTGCGGAATGCCTGCCACTTTCAACCGGTAGACACGACCGACCAGCAATCCCACCGTGACGGGAAGGTTATGAAACTCGGTAAAGCCGTTCTTATCGGCAAAGGCGACCTGTAACCCATGCGGCCCGCGAATTTCCACTGGTTGAAAATAATTGGCCACCGGCCCGGGACCGGCGGCTCGGGTGGCTCCCACAAGCCCCGGCGGCGCTTGGATTGAAAAGACTGGCTGCGTGCCGGTCGTTTGAGAAAACGCCACACCGCAGAATTGGTCAACCGGCAGGCTGGGCACACCCCACACCACCAGGAGAGCGACGACGGTCGATCTCCAGTAGGCGAATCGAGGTGGACGTGTGCGTGTGCGAACCGCCTGCACGGTCAGACTCTCCGTTGTCGGGACCTTTGTGGCAAAACTGTTTTGACCGGATTCACCCTTAAAGTCGGCAAGAGTGGAGCCTTTTCATCAGCAAATTTGTGCCAATCGGCAGTGTCCTCTCATCGCCCAATGGGCATGCGTCTCAAAAAGTCCCGGTTGTTAAACCTCGGAACCACCTGGGGCATCCCCAGTTCTCTACTGCCGGAAACAGGCACGGACCGGGACAACGCCTTGGGCGGGAGCGAGCTTCAGCTCGAAGCCCGGAGGGACCTGCTTGTCAGGTCCGCCTCTCAATGTTGGATGCTCCATGTCGTATCGGCGGGCACCCAAACCTTGCCCGCACTCGTG
>NZ_JACIYL010000058.1 GCF_014359955.1 Thermogutta sp.
CTCTCTTCAGGTCGACCAGGCGGAAGCCTGTTACGAAGAGCTTTCTTCGGCGATTTGCCGGTCGGGATATTATCCCTATCGCGGGATGATCCCCCATTCTGTGGATCCCTGCTTCTGGGACGTTCCGTCAGAATTCTTGAACACGCTCTTCCCGCGGTCAGTCTCGTGTGATCCTACCTGATCGCGAAGCTCGCTTGAGTGGCGTCTTCTAACAGGCTCCAGGATGAGGCTGACTTTCTACGGACGCGCTGAAAGGACACCGGGCTGCCCACGATACGTTGCCCGGGTTGGTATCGATTTATCCGATCGGATAAGGTGCTGGCGGACTGGGCAGCGTCCAGATCCATCCCAATCCTGCCGCCCATCGCAGGATGACGGCGACCAGGGCAAAGAACGTGAAATGGAGAAATCCCGCCCCGAATTCGATTTCAAACACAAGGTATCCGACGAATGCTCCTGCTGCGAATACAGGAGGGATCACGATCGCCCAGGTCCACAACTCTTCCGTGACAAAATTGGCGACGAGCCAGTTAAACCCCCACCAGAGCAAGAGATAACCACCTGCGCATATCACCGCTCGCACCCAGAGATCACGGCCGCGGAGTGGTTGAAGGTCGTCTTCATTGCGGAGAAACTCGTAGGCACCGGCGCTCGCAGGGACAGTGACCGCTGCCAGGCCGATCGCCTGGAGCCAGAGATTATCGCGAAAAACCCCCGCGTGACCCAAAACGAGAGTTCCCACGAACACCACCAACACGCCGCCCACTATAGAGAGAATCATTACCGGTGTGAAGCGGCGTTCCATCCGCGCGATCGGTTTCAGTGTGAGCTCGCCAGAAATACCGCGACCACCGCTGCCGAACATCTCCGGCTCGTGGATGACAACCTGCTCCTCGAGCTGGGGGATCTGAATGACCGTTTTGCATTTGGGGCACGGACCACTTTTCCCAGCGAACTTGTCACTGACGGTGAATCGTGTTCGGCAACCCGGACAAACGACGAAAATTGCCATAGTTTTTTTCTCCGAATTCCATTTCGCCTGGGTTTCACCTTTTAGTTTGGCAAAGCCACCGAACCTGTCAACGGGAAGCAAATCCTGACACATCCCTGCTTGTCCTGCGCCAATAGGGACGCGGATGTCCACAGGGGTTTGCGACGGAGCAAGATTCACCGCGGAAAGACCTGCCTGTCAGCTCCACTTTCGACGGGATGTACCTCTCACATCCGCTCTGCAGCGTTAGACCGCACATCGGGTTTCAGCGGGCACGACAAGCGTCCCCTCCAAAGCATTTGTAAGAGGGACGTACTTCTCACTTTCGCACTCCAACCTTTGGAGAATCCATTTTCACCGAGCGGATTCCCACTGCTTGGTTGGCCTGGTTCAGTTGCGGGTTACACGGTAGGAGCAACTCATGAATTGCCCCTACAACCCATTGTGCTGGTAGCATGTCGTAGGTTCCAGCAAAAGTGGGGATAGGTCGGACGGGGCGGCCTGCCGGGTAAGTGCTCGCGCGGATCCTACACGGGAACTCTCCCCGGGCATTTCCCGCTGATTCGGTGCGGACTAGAATGGATTGATGAACGAGGAGACGGTCAACGTACGCGATCTATCGGTACAGCCTCCACGGAAACTGGCCCCCTGTCGTGAGTCCGTCCGAGAATGTGACTTTGATGAATCGTCAGGGAGGGGAATAGCAAAGAAAGACAAAGCGGCGGAAACCCTCCTGCCCGGTTTTGCAGGCTGGCGCGGGAAACAGCTCGGGTCAGAGGGTCCGCTGCTTATCGAAACAAAGGAGACTCCACATGTTCGGGTTACCTGGCTGGATGGAAATGATGATCATCGGTTTAATCATCCTGCTCCTGTTCGGCAATCGTTTGCCGAGCGTCATGCGATCGCTGGGACGTGGGGTTGTCGAGTTCAAAAAAGGGCTCCAGGACGAAGGTGGAGATGAGGAGCAGGACAAGAAGGCAGTCGAGGAGGAACAGCCTTCTCAGTCGGCCAAGTGACGTGATACCGATTTCGGCCTGGAACCTCGGCGCTGTGAGCGTGCGGCCCTCGCGCTGAGGTGAAACGGAGGTTGTCCACCATGGTCTCAGTGTTGCCCGTCGCTCAATTCTCCCTGCCCGGCGGCACGGAGATGCTGATAGTCCTTCTCGTGGCGCTGCTTTTGTTTGGTAACCGATTGCCGCAAGTGGCACGGTCGCTGGGCAAGAGTTTGAACGAATTTCGAAAGGGAATGCAGGGGCTGGAGCAGGAGCTGCGGTCGGCGATCAATGAGACACCGCCACCGTCTCCAAGCCGCAGTCAGCGCCCGGAAAACGAAGAGGACCGGCAAACTCCCGTGGCCCCCAAATTTATTCCGCCCGCCACCCCTCCCGAAGAGCCGCCCCCTCCGGGTGATTTCCCTGGCTGAGCAACCTGCCGAGATAAGATCCTTGCGGTTGTGTTAAAGCCTGACCTCTACATGGCTTGTCCACCCTGTGGTGGTGTTTCGACCGCGCGACTTTCCTGCGTCGCTGTGACCGAGCCGCTTGCCTCACTGGGCAGGACAGCCGGGAGTTCTATCGTGAATCGCGTGCCCTGACCGGGGGCGGATTCGACAGTAATTCGGCCGCCGTGCTCCTGGACAATCTTCTGACTCACCGGCAATCCTAGGCCAGTACCGCGGGAACCTTTCTTGAGCGACACAAAGGGACTGAAAATCTTGTCGAGCATGTCCGGCGGAATTCCCGGGCCATTATCCTCCACACCGATCCATACCTTCCCCTGTTCGGGATCGTACCGACTGAAAACGCGGACTTTGCGTGGCGGCGGCGAATCGGCCACCGCGTCAAACGCGTTTGTCACGAGGTTCAAGACAGCCCGGTGGATCCCCTCGGGATCGAACACCAGTGTCGGAATGTCCGACTCCCGTTCCCAGGAAAAATCGATCTCGCTTTCCTCCGCCCGGGCTTGCATGAGCTCTACAACGTCCTGAAGCAACTGGTTCAAATCACTGGGCTGCAGATCGGGCTCCCGCTCCTTGCTGAAGGTCAACATATCCATGACCAGTCCCGAGATCTTGGCCTGATTTTTCTCGACGATGGCCCAGCCTTTGCGGATGAGCTCCTCGTCGTGCTGCTTCAACCCCATCTCGATCAGATAGCCCCCGCCACGAATTCCCTGCAGGATATTCTTGATGTGGTGAGAGAGGGTAGCAATCGTCTGACCGATGGCCGCCAATCTCTCAGCCTGGACCATGGCCAGGTAATAGTGGGTGTCCTCTACAGCGAGCGCAGCCTGATGGCCTATGGCAATCATCAGCATGAGATGATCCTGGGTGAATTTGTTCACCTGCCCACGGCGAATCATCTCCTGCGGTGATGTGGACGTGTCGATGTAAATTACGCCCACAACACCATATCGCCCCTGCATGGGAACACAGATCGCCTCGCGGATACCCGCTTGCACGATGCTGGCTCCCGAGTCCCATCGTTCGTCGTGCCGCGCATCGCTGGTGAGAACCCCCTCGTTGCGCTCCCGAACATAGTCCAGAATTGTCTGACTGATGATCAATTTTTCCGGGGCCACCACGCCTTTTCGCACCCGCCTCACTTTGGGCACGAGTTTTCCTGTATCGGGATCGACAAGCATGATGCACCCTCGGTCGGCCTCCACCCATTCGAAGATGAGATCCATGATACGGTTGAGAAGCTGCTCAATATCGAGCGTGTGGCTTACCGCCAGGGCTGTGTGATAGACGATTTCCAGATTCCGTCGCGCCTGTGCCAGCCAGGAATCCGGCGCAAATCCCTGGCCTCGCAGGAGGCGATTTCCCTCTTCCGAACTGACGACGCTGACAATCTGGGATCTTTCGGCCTCCGGCTCCGCAGCAATGGAAACGTTCCAGGTGGCTTCGCGTTCGGATTCCTCCGCGGGAGACGTGAACAGCATGAGCGTCCGCCCCATTTGAATCTGGTCGCCACTGTTGAGCCAGTGTTCCTGGATCCGCCTGCCGTTGACGATTGTCCCATTGGAGCTGTTCAAGTCGATGAGCCGATAGCGATTCTCCACCCGCCGAATCTCGGCGTGATGGCGAGAAACCCCCGCGTCGTGCAATTGCACTTTGTTGGAAGAGTCTCTCCCAATGGTGATGACCGACCCTTCCAGCTCAAAGCGAGTCCCCTGATCGTTTCCCCGAATAACAAACAGTGAGGGCACCTTTCCGCGCTCCTTCCGCCCGATCGGTGTTTCTGACAGAAAGCCGGACCGTTCCGAGTTATCCCGGCATCCTTTTCCCACGCGAACTGCCCGGTGTCATATATGCGTACACCATTAACTTTCTGATATGGTCCCTCCCCTTTTCGGTTTTTCTGAATCGAATCGTATACAACGCAACTCCACCAAGTTATTTTACGGCAGAGCATTTGATTCCCGAAACGCCCAGGACCTTTCCATGCAAGAAAATTCCCAAAAGGAAAGGGGTTTTCCACCGGATTTTCCCGGGCTACGCCCCGTAATGGCGTCGGGGCGGTGGCCGAGTCTCCATCCACAGCCCTGCCAGGCCTGAGTCATCCCCACTTTTTCTCTGTCGGTGGGAAGAAAATTTGAAATCGCCCTGTCCTTCCGCAGAAGTGGAGTTCAGTTCCCAGGGACCTGCCGGTGAGGTTCTCATTGCGACCCTGGACAATCCGGTTCACGGACCGATCCTTAGCTGCCACGTTCAACTCCCGTAAAAACGCAGGCGGCATTTTATGAATGGCCCCTACCGCGCGCTGTGGCGCTTGCTTGCGACAGATCCTTCCAAAAAATGGGGATGCATCGGCTACCGGGCGTCGTGACTACTTGGCCACGCCGATGGTCAGCGCGGCCGCTTATCCGGGTTTTTCAAAATCCCAGATAACGATGCAGAAACTGGAAGGTTCCCACTCCATGGATTGTGTGTGGGCCCACAAACCACTCGATTTCTGTTTTGTCCGTCAGCCCCAAGAGTGCCTCGTAGAGGAATCGCACCTTGGCATATTCGTAGGCGACCCGCTCATCCGGTGCGACACCGTCGAAATGACCCCGTTCCACCATAAACGGGCGTGGAGCAATGAGCGTCGCCATTTCGGCGTAGTTAAAGGTTTCCCCCAGGTCGAATTCGAAAATCTCGTATTCTCCAGTGAAAACGTAACTGTACTGGCTCCGGGTTGAGGCGTTCTTCCAGACCCAATCATTAAAATCGGCAGAACAGATGGAGAGACAGTACTGGGGCACCAGCGGCGGCACGCGCATGGCTGTCTTGCCCCCGTAAGACAGCCCGTAGAACGCAATCCGAGCGGGGTCAACAAAGTCCAGAGTACTGAGCCAGTTCACGATCTGCTGATGCTGGGGCACGATGATAGAAAAAAGCGTCTTTCCGAGTGGGTTTGCCTTCCGCTGAAGGGTGCGGAATCGGTCGCCAAAGATGTAGGGATTTTGCGGAGCAAATACGATGAATCCCTGTTCGGCAAGCCGTGCGGCAAAGTTGTGATAGGCACGGTGGTCTCCCTGGATCGTATCTTGGGGACGCCCTTCTAGCCCGTGCTGGCAAACCACCACGGGGCGCCGCTCTCCCGGCCTGATGTCCTTCGGTACGAGGAGAATCCCATACGCAAACACGCCGTCGAATACATCCAGGACAACTTCGTACCCGGTCCATTTTGGTTCGTCGTAGACCCGTCGTGACCGTGGATGGGGATCGCCCAGCGGAATGTCGATCCGACCGATCACCTCCTCGTAAAAGTATTCGCGGTACCACTCCACAGTTTCTGTGAATCTGGCGAGAGAGCTCGTGTCCAGACGTGACCAAAACTGCCGACGGACGTCGGAACTTTGCTCCAGAAATGTTTGAATATGTCGGTCGAGTTCCTCGATTTGACGCTGCACACGATCGCTTTGCCAGGGATTTTCCCGCCGCCATTGCGGTCCCTGTGCGACCGCACTGACATCGCTGTTGGGGTCCAGCATATGCAGGAAGGTCTTCAAACAGGCTTCCGAGCCATACGGACCTCGGCCATCTCCACTCGTTACCAACGTGAGATGGCTGGAGAGATGGGCCAGTTTCAGCGAGTTGTCAGCCCGAGCAACCTCGGACTGAACGGCCTCCAACTGGGGTGTGGATAAACTTCCCGGTGCTCCGCCCAATCCTTTTGGAACAGTAATTTCGGGACCACGGGCGGCCTCCACAATGAGGGGCCGCGGATACATCAGGAGGCTGATTTCGGCACACCCAAAATCCTTGAGCAGGGAGAAAACATTGCGATCGACCGGCTCCGACCAAGTGGCTTCGCGGGGTCCGTAAAAACCGCTGACGGCGGCTACCCGGATCCGATCATCCAGGGCTGAGGCGTACAGGGCCAGCATGCCGCCTTCCCCCCAACCTATGACCCCGACGGTCGGTTTCGTTGCCGTGTCGCCCTGTGCAGCGAAGCAATCCACCGCAGCGAGGATTTTTTGAACCTCGTACCCGATGATATGCCTGCCCAGTTCGTAGGCAGGACGATACAGATATTCGCGGTGGGTCAGCGAGACATTTCTGCGCTTGGCGATTTCCCGAGGAATGAGTTGCGGTACTAGCACGGTGCAACCGCTCTCGACGAGCCGCCGGGCAAACTGGGATTCTGGAGCCACGTCCGGTGACAGGCCTGCAAGCGCCTCGGGAGAAACATCGGCATCCGGAATCGCGATGACCGCGGCACGCGAGCCATTGCTCCGCGGTACCAAGAGAAGTCCCTCCCCTGTGACGTCGGAGAAAACGTTCCAGCGCACCGCGTAAATATCGTATGTCGGCCCACTGGCCAGAACGGGATCCCGGCCCGCCAAGGCAAGAATGGACAGCCGCGGCGACGCGACTCGGGGATCCCTCACGCCAAGGATCTTGGCCAGTCGGGCCCTTCGCGACGTGATCCACTCTTCGGGCCATTGGCCGGATTTGAATTGTTCTTTCCAAACCTGGTTTCGGCGGGCAACCGTCCGTGCAGTTTCCCTGTCGAGAAACTGATCGATCGCATCAATCATTTGCGAGGCCGGGTCGCCCTCCATAGTAAGCGGGGCCGTCCCCTGTAACGACGTCACAACGTCACCAGCTCCCCGGCCAGGCTCCGCCAGAGCGGCCCCCGCTCCGACTGCAATTCCGAGAATGACCAAGCCCCCGAGTACAGTACGGACGATGCCCACTTTTCCAGCCGGACACATATGTTCCCGTTGCAACTTTTGGCCTCTCATGGGCAATCTCCCGAGAATTTCTCATTTTCCAGCACACCTTCAGGACTCGGACGACCCGCTGGATCGACATACCCCTTCAGGCGATGACCGGCTGACGTTGCGGTAAATCCGGGGAGGGAAAGATCCAGCGCCCCTGATTATCCGTTCCCCAAGGACCTGAACAAGCCACCAGCAGGCAATTGCGCAGGGTGCTGCCAACCGCGGTCTCGTGAAAGCCCATGTCCGACGAAAAGGTCTCTGGGATAAAGGATTAACCTCCGCAGGCTCTGTGAGACGGGGCAATCACGGGGACTACTCAGTTTGGTCTTGCTGCTCTTGTACTGCCCGATTGCCAGGCCAGAAGCGCGCAAGGTAAAGAACGGCCACAAAATCATAGAGTCCGTGAGCCACCATAGGGACGAGCAGGTTGCCGCTCACCGCGAAAAGAACCCCGAGATAGACGCCGAGAATCGTCGTCAAGACGACATAAATTTTTGATAACGGATGAGCGAGTCCAAACAAAATCGCGGCTGCAAGAATCGCCAGAATCGTTGCAGGATCTGCCAGCGCCAACGTGTTGGGTGTTCCCAGGAGAGTCGCCAGGCCCCTTTGCACGATGCCTCGGAAAAAAGCCTCCTCTCCAATGCCCGCGACACAAGAAATCATGGCCATCTCGCCGATCGTCGCCGATCGAAACAGAGGGGCGATCATTTGGGTCATCAGAGCGCGGAGCTCTTTGAAGACGCGTCCCGGCATGTAGCGCACGACCGGCAACAGAAGCAACATCGGCAAAGTCGCCAGTGCACCTGCGCCGAGTGCGGAAAAATCCCAACGGACAACTTCCCACAGCGGCAGACGCAGCACCCAGCCCGCCACGACCGCCACCAGTCCAATAGCACACTCAAGAAGCGTACCGTAAACAATAAGTTGGGCGGTCACAGCGCGAGAATCGGCCACCGGTTGATCTGGGTTGCGAATATCCATGGTTGTTCCTTTGAAGAAACTCTCGGTGTGATACGAACCAGTTCCATTGGTCAGGCGTGGCCTGCAGCACCCCGAAATAGGGACCACACCACGATCGGCGGCAAACTGTCAATGGTAGAACCAAATCGAGTCGCTCGCTAGATTCGAGGGGGACACTATAATCCTCGTTTGCCCGGGACAGTATACGCCGGTCTGCATTGCGTCGCGCGCGTGGTGGCCCGGAGCCAGTCAACCACTTTCAATACTTGCTAAGAACGTTCATTTTTCGCCAACAGGATGTCACCGTTGCTGGAGGAGTTCGCCTCATGTTGAAGGGTCCTCTTCTGTTGTGGATAGGTGCGCTGACGCTGATAGTGGCGACGCCGTGGCAGGGCTGGGCCGATAAACCGTTTGAGTGGGCGCCGGCTCAGCCCGAGGAAGTCGGTCTCTCATCAGAACGGCTTCGAAGGCTCAGCGAGGGTACGGTTTTCCGGCATCCGAGTCATTGCTGGCGTTCAGGAATCACCTACAACCCCGCATTGAAGCGATACGTGTGGTTTCATGTGTATCCCAAACAGACGAGGGGAGACGGCGCCCCGGTGGTAGGAGGCTGTGGTGTTTATGATGCCCCAGAGCCCTGGGGCCCGTGGACCACCGTGTTCCATACCGAGCAGTGGGACATGGATCCCGGCGAAAGCGGCTGCTTTCCCACCCAGTGGATGGACCGAACGGGAAAGAGCATGTGGCTGGTCTTCTCGGGCGAAGACTCATTCAGTGTCCGTCGCGTGGATATCATACTCCACAAGTCAGACGACGGTCCCAGGTGAGACAACCTGGTCCCCGGGATGAACTGCCAGGATGAGAAAGCTCTCGGGTCCAACGAAAGAAGTGAAACATTTACCGCCTTAGACGGTGGATACAAATGGGCGATGCGCGGAATCGCGGTTCGTTGACGAGTGATCAAATAAGAGGTAAACTACGTAATTCTTTTAGTGCGAAAAGTCGCTCTGTTTGGGCACAGTGAAGCAGGAAGGCGGGCGCAGCGTTTCACACACAAACCGCCCGATAGATCAAGTTTTTGTCAGAGGAAATTGTCAAGGAGTGTTCACAATGACGCAAGCACAGAAGTATGTGTACTTTTTTGGACCGGAGGGGACCGAAGGGAATGCCTCGATGGTGAATTTGCTGGGCGGCAAGGGCGCCAACCTCGCCGAAATGGCGGGCCATCCCGACCTGCGACTTCCCGTGCCGGCTGGGTTCACCATCACCACAGAAGTGTGCACCTATTTTATGCAGCACGGGGGCCAGTATCCTCCGGGCTTGAAGGAGCAGGTGGAGGAGGCACTTCGAAAAGTCGAAAAGGCGATGGGAATGAAGTTCGGAGATCCGGAAAATCCCCTTCTGGTCTCCTGCCGATCGGGTGCCCGTCGGTCCATGCCGGGAATGATGGAAACGGTGCTCAACGTCGGTTTGTGCAGCAAGACCATTCCCGGACTCATCAAAAAGACAAACAACCCGCGATTTGTGTACGACGCCTATCGGCGGCTCATCATGATGTATTCCGATGTGGTCATGGAAAAGGCCGAGGGAATCGAGCCACCCGAAGGAATGGGAATCCGCATCCAGCTCGAGCGGATGATGGAAGAGCTCAAGCACAAGAAAGGCTATGAGAAGGACACGGATCTGACGGCGGAAGATCTCCAACAGCTTTGTGAAGCTTTCAAGGCCAAGGTCAAGGAAGTCCTCGGCAAGCCGTTCCCGGATGACCCCTTCGAACAACTGTGGGGCGGAATTGCCGCAGTGTTCAAGAGCTGGAACGGCAAACGGGCGGTGGCCTATCGCCGGATCGAAGGCATTCCCGATGACTGGGGAACAGCCTGCAACGTCCAAAGCATGGTCTTCGGGAACATGGGCGACACTTCGGCAACCGGGGTGGCTTTCACCCGCAACCCCGCCACCGGCGAAAACCAGTTCTACGGGGAATGGCTTCCCAACGCGCAGGGCGAAGACGTGGTGGCCGGCATCCGGACCCCCAACCCGCTCAATAAAGCCACCAAGACGGAGCAGAACAAGCATCTGCCGTCGCTGGAAGAGGCCATGCCGGAAATTTACCAGCAGCTCCTCGATATTCGCAATCGCCTGGAGCGGCACTATAAGGACATGCAGGACATCGAGTTCACCATTCAGGAAGGCAAGCTTTACATGCTGCAGTGCCGCGTGGGCAAGCGGACGGGAACGGCGGCTCTCAACATTGCCATGGATATGCTCAAGGAAGGTCTGATCGACGAGGAAACGGCCGTTCTCCGGGTAGCCCCCAAGCAGCTTGATGAGTTGCTCCATCCGATTGTCGATCCGAACGCCGAGAAAAAGGCCACGGCCATTGCGACCGGGTTGCCCGCCGGCCCTGGCGGAGCGTGTGGACAAATCGTCTTCACGAGTGAAGACGCGGTCGAATGGACCAAAAAAGGGAAGAAAGTCATCCTGGTTCGTGAAGAAACCAACCCCGAGGATGTCGAAGGCATGCGGGCGGCCGTGGGAATCCTCACCGCGCGCGGTGGGATGACCAGTCACGCAGCGCTGGTTGCCCGTGGGTGGGGCAAGTGCTGCATTGTTGGTGCGGGGAAAATCAAAGTCGACCCCGAAAAGAAATGCATGACTGTGGATGGCAAGACCTACAAAGAGGGCGACTGGGTCACCCTCAATGGTACGCGGGGGATCGTGTATGAGGGGCAACTCCCGCTGATCGACGCCACTGAAAATCCGCGGCTCAAAGAGTTCATGGCACTTGTTGAGAAATACCGCAAGCTCGGAGTGCGAACA
>NZ_JACIYL010000580.1 GCF_014359955.1 Thermogutta sp.
GATAGAAGCGATAATCAACAAGGGAGAGCCCCGCCGCGAAGGGTGAAAAGATGAAAAGGCGACTCGTCGGACAACCGAGCTCTTCCGGCCCGGCTTTTGATTCATGGTTACTGTTGCAAAAACCGCCGAGATGGCATCGGCGCAGCGTGTAGGGGCAATTCATGAATTGCCTCTACCGTCGAAACGATAACTGACCCGAAGAGTTAGGGCCCGGTGGGCGAAATGGATGTTCCAACGTCGGAATGCGGACGTGGCAAGCACGTCCCTCCGAATGTGGACCTGACAAGCGGGTGCCACCGGGCTGGATGTCGTTCCCGCCCACGCCCGTCTGGTTGTTCGCGTCCCCATGGGCGGAGGGAACTGACAGGCGCGGCTTTTGATTGACACACTACACAGGGCTGTTTAGAATCGACGTAGGCTTGTATTACCCAAATTGCCAAGGTTTCCAGGCCCACTTTTTCGGAATCGCGGTCGGAATGTCGGTGGGTCGGCACCGGCCGGGCGCGAAATCCTGAGCGAGGCACTCCCTAAAATCCAGGACGTCGAGGAGTAAGCTTGTCATGGCACGTGAGAACCAAGGGCTGCAAATTGCCTTGATCACGTTCGTCATTCTGACGCTCTTGCTGGCCGTTTTCACCTACCTCTTTTTCCGTCAGTATGACGAACAGTACCGCAAAGCTCAGGCCGCCCTGGAGGAGGCCGCAAAAGCCAATGATGCGGCGCGATCGGCTCAAACCGACCTCAACACGCTGAAGACCATCCTCGGTTTCAGCACCACCGACCCGATGGACAAAATCACCCAGACGGCCAAGCAGGAACTGGAAACCTACGGGGCGGATCTCGATCCTTCCCAGCAAAACTATCGCACTGTGCTGGACCATCTCTTCAAGACGCTCCAGGCGAAAAGTGCCACGCTCGTGGCAACCGAGCAGAAACTCCGGGATGCGGAGGCCAAGATCGCTCAACTTGAAGCGAGCAAAGCTCCATTGATCGCCCAGCAGAAGAATCGAGCGGATCAGGCGGAAGCGACCCTCACGCAGGAGCGTCAGAAATTCACGGCCGACCTGCAGGCGTCTTTCCAGGCCCGAGATGATTTACAAAAACGGGTGATCGAGGCGCAGCAGCAGGCCCAGGATGCGTTGGCGCAGTTGGATGCTGCCAAGAAAGATTTCGATCGCCGCATCCGGACAGTTTCCGCCCTGCTTTCCGTCCGTACCAAGGAACTGGAAGCCACCAAGAATCCGCGTCTGGAAACGCCGGATGGTCGCATTCAATGGGTGAACCAGCAACTGGGCACGGTGTGGATCAACCTGGGCGAGGCCGACGGACTGTCGGTGGGAACCACGTTTGCGGTCTTCCCCGGAAACACATTGAATATTGCTGACGCGGAACGCAAAGGCGGCATCGAGGTGACGGCCATCCGCGGTCCTCACCTCGCTGAAGCCCGCATCATCGACGACAAAGTGAGTGATCCCATCATGCCCGGCGATGTGATCAGCACCCTCATTTGGTCGCCAGGAGACCGGCGGCGGTTCGCCATTACCAACTTTGTCGATATTGACGATGATGGGCGGAGCGATCAGGAACTGCTCATCAGCATCATCCGGCAAAGCAACGGGGTGGTGGACGCCTGGCTCGACGATGAAGGAAATCTTCACGGTCAGATCACGGCCGACACCGACTACATTGTGGTGGGTAATGAACCGCCGGAGGGAACCAATGTCGCTGTGATCCAGGCCCGATCGGATATGCTCAAACGGGCGGACGAGATGGCGGTCCAGCGGATTTCCGTGCGCGAATTGCTCCGTCGCATCGGTTACAAACGGGAAACCCACGTGGTGCGGTTCGGACCGGGCGCGAATCCGGCCGATTTTCGGGCCAAGCCCAAGGAGGGTGAAGTCATTCGGCGGTCGACCGGAGCCGTCAGCGAAATCTTCCAGCCGCGACAACCGCCGCGAGCCAAGGCGGGCACGGCATTCTGACCACCCCTGCTGACCCCGTGGCGTGATCCGGACGGTTGGGTCCTGGGACTCGGTCTGCGGACCATCTCCCTACTGGCAAATGTGCCGATAGTATTCCACGGAGCGACGCAGGCCCTCCCGAAAGTCCACCCGGGGCTCGTATCCCAGCAGACGGCGGGCGAGGGTGATGTCGGCCATGCTCTCGCGAATATCTCCCGGTCTGGGCGGAGCGAATTCCGGCTCCACCTCGGTTCCCAGGACTTCGTTGAGCGCGGCAATCAACTCTAGAAGGGTGATGCTCTTGCCGTTGGCGGCATTGAAGACACGTCCCTCCACTCCCGGCTTTTCCGCCGCCAGAAGATTGGCATGCACCACGTTCTCCACGTACGTAAAATCGCGGGACTGGAGTCCGTCGCCGAAAATAACCGGGCGGCGACCCCGGAGAATTGCCGTGATGAACAGAGGAATAACAGCCGAATAGGGGCTATTCGGATCCTGCCGCGGACCGAAGACGTTGAAATAGCGAATCACCACAGTGGGCAACCCGTATGTGGCATAAAATGCCCGGCAGTAGTACTCACCCGCCAACTTGGCGGCACCATACGGTGAAATCGGATCGGGGAGGTCAGTCTCCCGCTTGGCACTGAATGGTTGGTCGCCGTACGCGCTGCTTGAGCCGGCGTAAACAAAGCGACGGATGCGCCCGGTCCTCCGCGCGGCATCGAGGAGCGTCACCGTCCCCGTAACACATGCGGCGTGCGTGTCGAGCGGATACTCCACACTTCGCGGGACGCTGGCCAGCGCCGCCTGATGGAAGACGTACTCTACCCCCTCCATCACCCGTTTCACCAGCGCGCCGTCGCAGATATCCCCTTCAATAAACTCGATACAATCCTTGACGTCGGCAAGATTGGCAAGATTACCCGTGCTGAGATTATCCAGC
>NZ_JACIYL010000581.1 GCF_014359955.1 Thermogutta sp.
CGGACGGCTTCCTCAGGCGACATTTGAGAAGTTGTGGCGGAGTGTGTCTGGGACATGGTATTTCAACCTCCTTCCAATTGCCCTGTCAAAATCCTACATTAGTCTAAGGGAAGTTTTCAGGCAACCATGATAGGACTGGTGTTTGGCCAAAACGTCTTGCTTTCGGAATCAATTTATGGAGCGCTCGCGCGAGCAATTCACCCATCGCTTGACAGCCATGACTGGTCGATACGTTTTTTGCAGCAGAGTAAGTTGTCTGGTCTGTCTCGTCATCTGCCTGATGCCTCACGGTGCTCAGGCCCAGCTTTTTCGACGTGCAGGCCATGAGTTCTCCTTCATTCGACCGATTGACCTTGCGGCGACAGGCGGGGCCACCATCGGCGTGGTTGAGTTTTATCACCATGGTCAAATTGATCAGCAGGGCCAAAATGTCATCGTGGCCGTGGGAAATGAGGTGCTCCCTGTCCGGATTCTCCAAATAGGGCCGGGAGATTTTTGCCGCCTGGCCTTTCAGATAACAGCCGCCCGCGCAACAAGTGGTCGGGGATCCTTTGAGATCCTCTACGGCGGGGATCCTTTTCCTGAGGAGAGCCGTCCCAAATGGTCGGCTGAGGAGGGACTTCTGCTTGAAGTTCGTGAGTACAAGGAGTGCAACCTCAACAGTCTTCAATCGGTCAAGGCAGCCTTCGAAAGTGCGCGCCCCATCGGAGCCGACTACGTACCAACGGTTTTCCACGCCGGGAATCCATTCGCCTCAGTCCCTGGTCCCTACATGAGTCGCTACAGCGGCGTCATGCAGATTCCCAGAACGGGGACGTACGGGTTTTACACGTCGAGTCAGGATTGCAGCTTTCTGCTCATCGACGGAAAAATTGTCGCAGAAGCACCCGGTCGACATCCGCCGGAACGGCGAGCTCGCCCCGGCTTGCGACGAGATGTGCAACTGACGGCGGGTCCGCATCGGTTCGAATATTACCATGTATCCACGAGTGAAATGGGCGTGGCGGTGGCCGCGTGGGAAGTCGAGCCACGTGGCAGCCATCCAGCTCCGGTCCCTATTCCGCCGGAAGTATTCCGAAATGCCTCCATTGTCCGCCCCGCTGTGGGGCCTCCGATGAGCCAAACGCAGCGTTTTTTGCCCGATTTTCGTTTCAATGTTGTTGGCGCTGTATCGCTGCCCGAAAACGAAATACCGCTCGTGGTGGCAGAGTTCCGCGACGCGTCCCCCCCTGCTCTGGTCTCCTCGGCACGCGTCGAGTGGGACTTCGGAGATGGGCAGACAGCCCAGGGGCCCGCGGTGGTGCACGTTTTCCTTAGGCCTGGACTCTTCACGATTAAGGAAACAGTGACCCGCGCAGGCCGACCTTTTGAAATGCCCCAAAGGATTTGGATTGGCCCACCACCCGCCCCACCGCGAGAAGCGGGCAAAAACAAGCCCCTTCAGTTGGACGATATCCTGCCTGTTCTGGACACCTACAATCCTGCGGCAACGGATGCACAATCCCTTCTGCAGATGGTCCAGGCCTATTTGACTAAAGCGGACGAGTATCTCCCACCACCGCCGCCGGACACAGTTTTTGTCGACGAGGAACAGGCGGCGGCCGCCGCGCAAAAGTCCACAATAGACCCAAAGACGAGGGAATCGGAACGTCGTAAATATCTGATGCGTGCGCTGGAGGTGGCCAGGGACGGACTGCTGAAGGGCAAGCAAACGGGGGACGAGGAGCTTCTGCAGCTCCTCCGGCTGGTAACTCCCATCGCTCAAGATGTCTTCGTAGACTCGACGCTCGCTGTCAACCTCTGGACAGGTGTATTGCCTCGCCTGCAGGCGGACACAGCGCGGGCCGAAGCCCATCTCGCTGTAGCGGATATCCAGTTGAATGATCTGCTCGCGCTGGCTGAAGCAAAAAAGCATCTCGACGCGGCTGAAAAATTACTCCGGGATCCCAGTCGCCATGAACATTTGGGAGCGCTTTGGTACCGTTTGCGGGGCGAAGTGGCCGCCACCGAAGGGCGTCAGGACGAGGCAGTGAAGGCCCTCCAGCAGGCCGAGCAACTGGTAGCGGCTCGCCGCAATGAAGTGGAACGCACTGCCTGGCGGGGCGCCCACAGTCGTTCTACCGAGCAATTCCTGCGATCAGGGGAACTCGATAGGGCAGCGGCTGAACTGCGTGCCTGGTCCAATGAGTTTCCGCTTGATATTGTGGAGGGCTATTTGCCCCTTTTATGGGGAAAATACTGGTTCGCTCGGGGTCGGTACGAAGTTGTCACCGCTCTGGCGGATCGGCTGCTCGTCGTGAATCCTTATTCACCCTACATCGAAGAGCTGCTGCTTCTGTCGGCCCAGGCAGACCTGGCCATGAAGCGTGTGGATCGGGCAAAGGCGACGCTCGAATCTCTGCTGAAAGATTATCCAGGAAGCCCGCTGGTCGGCGAGGCAAAACAGCTTCTGGAGAAATTGCAGTCCGCAACTCCTGAACGAAAATAGGGCGGGATAAGCCTGGGCAACATCGCCCAGCTCAAAAACTCGCTAAAACTTGTAAAAGGTCAATTCAATTCGATCCGGTAAGTGGATGACTCATGTGATCTTTTGCTTGCACGGAGCATGGCGCTTGTCATGGGAGGGTTTGATATGAGGCTATGGCGGACGTGGCTATTCGTGACATGTGTGGCAGTTGCCACGGTGGGATCATCGCGCCACGTGGCGGCGGGCAGTTTCACTCTTCGCATCAAAGGTGCCCCACCGCTTCGGTTGGTCGGGGTTATCCAGCGGTGGGATCAGGATGGAAACCCTGTCAAACCGGTGGATCCCAAAGCGAAGATCGACGCCCCCGACTGCATTCCTGCTAAGCAGACGGCCGAAGGGGTGTGGCAGGTAGAGAAACTCGCACCAGGGCGGTAC
>NZ_JACIYL010000582.1 GCF_014359955.1 Thermogutta sp.
GCCCTCCGGAAGTATGGGGGCAGACGGGCGGACGGCAGACTGCCACGTTGGCATGGGAAAAGGGTTGTCGTGCGGGCGGGTTGCCCGAGTTTCTGTCCGCGGATTGCCATGAGGCAAACAAGTTTTCCGGTTGCGGCTGAACGACCGGTGGTTTTGCTCGAACTCATTTGCATGCTCCACACGGAAGCGTAGGCGGAGACGTTTGACGGATCGTTGACGGGTTCGCGGTCAAACTGAGCGAGAAAAACGTGTTGACGCCCGGCCATCTTGGTGCTAAGTTGCGAATTGGCGTAAAGTTGCGGTGCAGAGTCTCGTTTTTTGGAGACGATGGGCCGGGGAAACCTCAACGCACGGGGAGGGAAAGCCTACAATAAAAGTAGAATTTCGTGAGTTTCTCCGTTGCTCCTTTGGCGTGGCTTTTGCAACGCTTGATGAGACTGCGCGAAATTTCTGCCTTGTGGTACAATCGGGGCGAGTGTTGCGCCATGAGGGCGTGAGAACTTGTTACCGGAGCAGGCCCGTCTGGGAGCCTGACCCCGGAGGGGATATCGCCAAGCAAGCGACCAACCAACGAAAACGCTCAGCATATAGCCATGGAACTTCTCGAACGATTGTGGGACTTCGCGACGGACACGTTTGTGGTGATTGGCCAGGCCGTGGACAGGACGCTCACGTCATTGTTCGGCTCGGCCAACGCCCGCTATTTGCGGAAACTTCAACCCAAGGTCCAGGCCATCAACGACCTGGAACCTCGCTATCAGAAAATGACGGATGCGGAACTTCGGGAGCAGACCGACAAGTTCCGCAAACGCCTGGAAGCTGGCGAAACTCTGGACGACCTGCTTATCGAGGCGTTCGCCGTCTGCCGAGAGGCATCGCGGCGGGTTCTGGGCATGCGGCATTTTGATGTGCAATTGATGGGAGGGATGGTCCTTCACGCCGGGGCCATTGCAGAAATGGTGACCGGTGAAGGAAAAACCCTCGTGGCGACGCTCCCGGCGTATCTCAACGCCCTGGAAGGGAAGGGGGTCCATGTCGTCACTGTCAACGATTATCTGGCTCGCCGCGATATGGAATGGATGGGCCCGCTGTACATGTTCCTCGGGTTGACTGTCGGCGCCATCCAGCACGACATGGGAGCGGTGGAGCGTCAGAAGGCGTACAGTTGCGACATCACATACGGGACCAACAACGAGTTCGGCTTCGACTACCTCCGCGATAACATGCGGCTGGCGGCCAAGGGCGACCCGCGCTACCCGCCGGAATATCAGCAGGTTCAAAGGCGCCTCCACTACGCCATTATCGACGAAGTGGATAACATCCTCATCGACGAGGCGCGAACCCCGCTCATTATTTCCGGTCCTGCCCACGACGATATTTCCCGCTACAAGCGGGCGGATCAGATTGCCCGGCAACTCATTCGAGATGTGCACTTCGTGGTCAACGAAAAGGATCACACCTGCCACCTGACGGAGGAGGGCATCCGCAAGGCTGAGGAACTGGCGGGGGTCGAGAGTTTCTACACGGCCGGCAACCTGGAGTGGCCTCATCTCATCGATAACGCTCTGAAAGCCCATCATCTCTACAAGCGCGACGTGCACTACGTCGTGGAAAACAACCAGGTCATCATCGTCGATGAGTTCACCGGTCGCTTGATGTACGGGCGGCAGTGGAGCGACGGTCTGCACCAGGCCGTGGAGGCCAAGGAAGGTGTTCCCATCAAGGAAGAAACCCAAACCCTGGCCACCATCACCATCCAGAATTTCTTCCGCCTCTACGACAAAATCTGCGGAATGACCGGAACGGCCATGACCGAGGCCAACGAGTTCTGGAAGATCTACAAGCTGGAAGTGGTGGCCATTCCCACCAACAAACCGCTCCGCCGTATCAACTATCCGGACGTCATCTACCGCACCGCCCGCGAAAAATACAAAGCGATCGTCGACGAAATCGAACGCATGCACAAATGGGATACGGTTTGGTATTCCCGCTACGAGTACGAAGTGGGGCAGATTCTGGAGGAAGGCGACGAGGAAATTGTCTTCCGCACCAAGGAAGGTGAGCGGAAGGTCATCCCCCGTTCCAAGATTCATAACATCGAAAAGAAAGGGCGGCCCATTCTGGTGGGGACGGTCTCGGTGGAAAAGAGCGAAATGCTCTCGGAAATGCTCACAAGACGGGGGATCCCTCATCAGGTCCTCAATGCCAAACACCATGCGCGGGAAGCGGAAATCATCGCCCAGGCCGGACGAAAAGGAGCGGTTACCATCGCCACCAACATGGCTGGTCGTGGAACCGACATCATATTGGGTGGCAATCCCGAGGCCAAAGCCTGGTCCATTCTCCAACACAAGTATCGCAGTCGATTGGACGTCCCCCGCGAGGAATGGGACGCGCTCGTCAAAGAGATCGAAGAAAAGGAACAGATGAAGGCCGAGGGGCGCGAGGTGGCTCAGCTCGGCGGTCTTCACGTGATCGGTACCGAGCGCCACGAATCGCGGCGAATCGATAATCAGCTTCGCGGACGTGCCGGCCGTCAGGGAGACCCGGGAAGCAGCCGATTCTTCCTGTCCTTGGAAGACGATCTGATGCGGATTTTCGCGGGCGACTGGGTGAAAAACATTCTCACCCGGCTTGGTATGGAAGAGGGACAGGCCATCGAAAGCCCGATGGTGACGCGCCGCATCGAAGCCGCCCAGAAAAAAGTGGAAGAGCGGAATTTTGAAATCCGCAAGAACCTCCTCGAATACGATCAGGTCATGGATGAGCAGCGAAAACGGGTGTACGGCTACCGGCAGAAGATCCTGGAAGGGGCGGATTGCCGGTTGCTCATCCGCGAAATGATTCGGGAACAGATTGAAAAAAATCTCAACACCTTCCTGGACAAAAATTACGGTGC
>NZ_JACIYL010000583.1 GCF_014359955.1 Thermogutta sp.
GGTGGAAGGAACAGCCTCGGGTCAAAAAGGGCGCAACGCCTGGGGACGTCGCTGAAACCAACCTTCAAAAGGAATTGACGCGCAACGCGGCTTGATTCGTCGTCCCGAATGGGCCTTTGTTGCGCGGCACCCGTCACCACTGGGCCCCTCCCCTATTGTCCACTTTGTCCTGCCTGTCCTCGAATGGTCGCTCGGCAACTTTTTCCGGAGGGCATTTTTTTGGGGAACGGGACTGGCTAAAATGGCAACCGGTTTTTCTGGTCGCTGGTGTGCCCCGAAATCCCCGTCTGACAAATGAACCGGGAGTGGACCAAGGGAGGCTCTGGTTATGACACCTCGTCAACGCGTGCTGACGGCGCTGGAGCACAAGGAACCGGATCGGGTGCCCATTGACTTCGGAGGACATCGTTCTTCCGGCATCGCCGCGATTGCCTACGCTCGCTTGAGGAAATTCCTGGGCCTTCCAGATCGCCCCATTCGGGTCTATGACCCTATCCAGCAACTTGCTGTGATTGATGAGGATATTCTCGACCTTTTTCACGTGGACACGATCGAGCTGGGGCGCGCGTTCGCCCAGGAACCCGAGTACTGGGTGGACTGGGTGTTGCCTGACGGAACCCCCTGTCAGATGCCCAACTGGGCGGTGCCTGAACGACATGACAATGAGTGGGTCCTTCGCGGGCCGACAGGGCGGATCCTCGGCCGGATGCCTGATGGAGCACTCTACTTCGAGCAGTGCTACTGGCCCTTTGCCGAAAAAGACAATCCCGATAGGGCGGCAGACGCCCTGAAGGACACGATCTGGTGCGGGATTCCGTCACCTCCCGGGCCGATCGTAGAAGGGCCGGGCGGCCTGGAACGCCTCCAAAAAGGGGCCCAGTGCCTCCGGCAGAAAACAGATCGGGCCATTCTCTATTTGTTCGGCGGGAACCTCCTGGAATGCGGGCAATTCCTTTATCGCAACGATAATTTTTACATGCTCCTGGCCGGAGATCGAACCAGGGCAGAACGGGTTCTGGATCGCCTCACCGAGGCACATCTGGCTAATCTGGAACGCGTGCTGCCCGTCCTCGACGGCTTGATCGACATTATTGTTTTCGGAGACGACCTCGGGATGCAGACGGGACCGCAGATCTCCCCCAAAATGTATCGGGAACTCTTCAAGCCCCGTCATGCCGCAATGTGGAAACGCGCCAAAGAACTGGCGGACGTCAAGGTTATGCTGCACTGTTGTGGAGGAGTCCGCGAGCTCCTGGATGACTTGATCGACGCCGGTCTGGATGCCATCAACCCGGTCCAGATTTCATGCAAGGGTATGGATCCGGAGGGATTAAAACGCGATTTCGGGGGAAGAATCACATTCTGGGGGGGAGGATGTGACACGCATCAAACACTGGCGTTCAGCACACCGGCGCAAATCAAAGAACACGTCAGGCATCTCATCGAGATTCTGGCGCCCGGTGGCGGTTTCGTTTTTCAACAGGTCCACAATATTCTGGCAGATGTTCCACCCGAGAACATCGTGGCCATGTTTGAAGCCGCCTACGAGTTCGGGGCGTATGGATCGCGAAAGAACTGTTCCCCATCAGGCGCCGTTCCGCGGTCGACGTAGGCAAACGAGGAAACCTGTTACATTTTTCTATTTGGATGCTTCGCCGTTTCTGCGACGCTTGGAGCCGCTCCGTAGTTCGGTGCCCCAGTTCGGTCAAGCATCGGATTCGCGCTGAGAGCAAGCGTCTCGCCCAGACCGAGGAACGGCTCCGGAATCGCGATGCCTGAAAAGGAATGTGTTTCTAAAAAACGGCCGCCGAGCGGACCGGTGATCGCCCGGCGGCCGTCGCCAACTCTTACCCCTAATCAGTCAGGGGTCGATCTGCCGCCGCATTTTAACCCTGGACCTTCCGAAGGCGTGGGTAGGTGGTGATCAGGAAATACAAGAGCGGCAGCGCGCCCACCACAATGATGATGGTGTCCGGGATGATGCGCAGATTGCCCAGCGTCTGAATGATGGGCAGTTCATAAAACGCTGCGCTGCGTCCCCACCAGAAACCGTTATCATACGCATGCCACACCTGCATGACGCCGATGGGCAACAATCCAGTGAGGAACATCAGGAACAATCCCCCGTTCAAGCCCCAGAAACTGATCTGGAGGATGCGGTCGTTCCACGCCTTGTTCTCCGTCAGACCTCTCCACGAGAAGAGAATCACAGCGATGGCCAGCATTCCGTACACCCCAAACAGGGCTGTGTGGCCGTGATTGCTCGTGAGATAAGTGGCGTGCTCATAGTAGTTGATGATGGGGAGGTTGATGATGAAACCAAACACTCCCGCACCGAGGAAATTCCAAAAGCTGGACGCGGTCAGGAAATACAGCGGCCACCGATAGGGGAATTCCTGTCCCGCGTCGCGAATGGACTTGTATTCCATCCAGGCTCGAACGACGAGCAGAATGAGCGGCACGGGTTCCAGGGAGCTGAACACGCCCCCGATTGCCAGCCAGAAGCTCGGCCCTCCATACCAGAAATAGTGGTGCGCGGTGCCCGGGATGCCGCTCAGAAAGACCAGGATGGCAGTCAGATAGGCCACCCGCAGGGCGGAACCGGCTGTCACCAGTCCGAGCGTCACAAGGAACAGGGAAATGACGCCCACACCGAAGAATTCAAAAATACTTTCCACCCAGATGTGCACGACAAACCATCGCCAGTAGTCCGCGATCGTGATGTGCGTGCCACGCCCATAGGCCAGTCCAAAGCCGAAAAAGAGCACCACGAAGACCGCGCTGAGGACGTAAAACGTAATCAGGGCGCGGCGATCTTTCTCTTCAGGGTCGGAAGAACTGCCATTGGACCTGGGCAGAAGCCCTGGGGCGATGCCCCGGTACACGAC